>DAOUSH010000116.1 GCA_030627335.1 Dehalococcoidia bacterium
CTTCTTCGCCATAACCCGTTCCTCCTTACCTGCTTTTACCCCTGCCTTGCTGCCACCGGTAGCGATACAGCTCCATAAGCACAAAACTGTGCCCGTTTTTGATAAGCTCTCCACATACGGTGAAGCCGCACTTGCTGAAGCACCTCTGTGCCCGCCGGTTGGAATCCAGCGTCTTCAAGAAGATTCTACTGAGTTTCGTTGTCAGAAAGATATGGTTCACCATGACAGTTACCGCATCGGCACCGTAACCCATATCCCAGTAGCCGCGGTTGCCGATCATAACGCCAATCTCGGCTTCGCCCTTTTCGCCATTGATACCGAAATAGGCACAGTTACCGATGTGCTCCCCATCCAGGATATCAATAGCGAACTGATGTTTGGTTTGCCCGTTGCGACCCAACTCATCGGCGTAGTCCAGCAGATATTGGGTGAATTTCATGGTCAGTGGTGAGGAGGCATCGAGCCCGGTAAGCTCCGGGTCTGTCTGCCAGGCGTAGTCCCTGACGGCGTCGCCCAGCCTCTTGGGATAAAGCCCGACCTTGCCACCGGTAATCATTCCTTACTCCAAAACTTAGTCAACGGAGCAGGGGCCGGCTCTGTCATTATCTCCAGCTCGTACAGGGCTGGCTCGGCGGCTATTATCCGGTTATTCTGTTTCCTCATCTTCGCCGTATTCCCAGACAGGCTCGGTAAAGTAATCAATATACTCTTCCATGGCCTCGGCGGCTACCTGCTTCATCTGCTTTTTTGCCTCGTCGGCATACTGCGCCAGCTCATCGGTATTAATCTCGATAGCCAGCATCTCTTTCAGGACATTGATTATAGCCAGCGCCGCCACCGGGTTATGTACCTGGGATGTGTATGCCGGGACTTCACCCAGCAGACAGACGCCGTCTATCTCCCTTTCTTTGGCTACTCCCAAAAGCAGCCCGTTGAGCCCGGAGATCTGGAGGTTGCCCCCCTGCACCAGGTTATTCCCGGCCAGCTCCTGAGCCAGGGCCTGGTTGGTACCCACCCCCCAAACCCTGGGTTGTTCGGTGTGGTGGATGCGGGTCAGGGCAGCAGCGCAGGTAAACACCCGTCTGGCGTGGAACCTCAGCCCGGCATCCAGGACGCAGTTCGCCATCTCATAGCTCTTGGTGGCTGGCTGGGCTTCAGCGAGGAAGAGGATTATATCGCTCTTGCCAGCCTCATTCTTCCAGTAGTAGAAATTGTTCCGCGGGAACTGCGGCGCTTCTATCATGCTGTCCTTGACGAGCACGCCGATAGGGTCGAAGAAGTGAGGTGCCCTGACTTCGGCCAGGTCCTTAAATTTCAACTTCCTGTACAGGTAGGTAGCCACTATCATCGCCACGTTGCTTATGCCGGGCCAGGCAGCCAGCATATTGGGTGATTCGAGCTTCGGTCGGGCGCTTATTTTAACTAGGTCTTTCATCATACAATCCCTTCCTCTTTACCCCATTCTTTTTATCTACCAACCCTATCCCCTTCCCCTTTCCCTTAGAAAGGGGAAGTTTAGAATGGAAGGATTGTGTCCCTCCAAATCTCCCGCTTTTATTTCTATAAGGGCTTCGCCCCTCTTAAACTGCTAATATTATCCCTTGCTGGCTACCGATACACTCGGGAAGTATAATGATGGTGTGCTCAGCGAGCCGCCCACCCACCTGGCATCGCTGCCGATGGCAGCAATATCCTTTAGCAGCTTGTATATATTCCCCGATACCATAGTATCCTTAACCCTGCCTACTATTTTACCATTTTCTACCTTATAGCCCAATAAGACATTTCCGGAAAAATCGCCTCCCAGGATGTTGCCCTGCCCCGCCCCCATAAGATACTCTATAACCAGCCCTTCTTTGATATCGGCAAGCATACCATCAAAGGTGGTATCCCCCGGCTGAATGACGAAGGCATTCGGTGATATGCCGGGCAGTCCGCCACCGCGCCTCCCGCCGTTGCCGGTGCTCTGCTTTTTAGCCAGCGCTGCCGTTTGCAGGTCATAAAGAAAGCCGGCGGGAACTCCATCTTCAATCAGGGCAGTGCTTTGGCTGGGTACTCCCTCATCATCGAAGGGTTGGCTAGCCGGACGATAGGCAATGGTGGCGTCGTCCCGGAGCCACAGCTTTTTATCGAAAACGGGCTTGCCCAGGCTATCGCCTATCGGCGACGCCCCCTCGAGGACAATCCTGCCGTTGAAGGCAGCCATCAAGGGGGATACTATGGCACTGGCGACGCCGTTGGGAGTAAATATTACCGGCAGCGATTTTGACGGTGCCGCCGCCTGGTCTTTAGCCCACTCCAGCTGCCTGAGGAC
>DAOUSH010000027.1 GCA_030627335.1 Dehalococcoidia bacterium
AATTGGCAGCGGGTTTTTAGACAAAGCCTGCCCGATTGCCCGTGCCGCTCCGGGCTTGGATACCTTATCCGCCAGCCAGCCATAGCTTCTGGTCTCGCCGTAGGCTATCAGCCTGGTTGCCTGCCATACTGCTCGCTGGAACGGCGTTGCCGATGACAGGTCAAGCTCGTCGGGAAACAGTACTTTATTACCGCTAAAGTAGTCCTGGAGACGCCTGGCTAAATCCCGGAATCGTTCGGGGGAGGGGGCAGCCTGTTCTATCGCCCCGCCCAGATAGTCAAGCGCTTCCTGAGCCGAGCTCCGGGGCAGGGTAACGCTTACCAGCCCCCTTGCCGAGTCGAGGATTGCTACCCAGCCCTTACCGGTGTTAAAAACGTGGTAGTAATATTCCATAGTATGTTCCCTTAGGTCGGCTTATTTTGGACTATAGTGGTTCTGGTAATAGCCCGAGGTGGTTCTTAGGCGAAAGTCGTATAATTATCGCCCTGTGCTATGAGTCAGGAGGTTTGGTTGGTTGGCGGCGGCGCTGGATATAAGCCGCCAGAAATATCAGGGCGATGCCAACAACAATACTGACCACTATCTTAAACAGCTGTGGCATATCCATACTCAGAAAGAACCCGTATGTAAAAATGCCGGTCACTACAGAAAGACCGTAGGCAATGTTATGAGCTCTAATCTGCTTCACGTTAAACTCCCCTTTTACTGCCCGGTAAATCAGCCAGCCAATGAAACCAAAAAAAGCAGCCGTTATAGCTAGGGATATCAGTCCTAATACTATCTCCATTTAGTTACCACCCCAGCTTTTCAAAATATTTTCCAAGAAAGGCGAACATAGCTGCTGTTAGCAGCAGAGAAAGCAGTTTGCCTGCTTCAGACAGATACCGTACATATTCTGCTGCCAGGTAGCCGATGCCAGCTATGCTGAACAGAATGCCAAAACCATATAATATATATACCAGTCTCATAGGCTACTCCTCAATTACTTGGACGGAACCGCAATATTAGAAGAAGAACGGTTTAAAAACAGGATTATCTTCCGCTCTATCTCCCCCCTCTTTATGATTACAGTATATTCTGCAAACTCCTCCGGAGGCATCGTATCTAACTCTCCGGTGTCCACTACCCATTCCAGCTGCCCTTTATCAAAGGATGCTACCTGCATCTCTTCTGATAGTAAATCCAGCACCTTCTGCTGGCTGCGCCATAGTGATACCTCAATATCATCCGAGTAGCTTTGGAACTGGCGGTTATCGACCTCATAGCGGAAGAATACCTTCTCCCCCCAATTGGCTACCGTTGGCTCATAATAATAGTCATTATAGTCTCTTAGCCAGAAATCAGCCTCTATTACCTGTTCCTGCTCTCCGGCAGTTATATAGACAGTATCATAGATACCCATATAGCCATCAACAACAAATATGGCTATAATGCCAAAAAAGCAGGCTAGAGCTGGATATAAGAATAGATTTCTTAGCCTGGCTGCCATAAGCTAGACCCCCTATGCGCTGAGAACTAATTTATATAATACCACAAAGCCATAAAGAGCGATTTGTTTTAAACCTCTATTTCAGACCTCTCTGGCAATTGTCAGCCCCCATACCGAACCGGCTCCGGCAGACTTCAGAGTGGTGGCACAGGCGTTGAGGGTAGCCCCGGAGGTAGCCACATCGTCGATGAGTATTATCTTTTTATCTCGCAGGTCGCCGTGGCAGGTAAAGGCGTTGGCAACGTTGCTTCGCCTCTGGCTGGCAGAGGTGGCTCTGGTTTGAGGGGCTGCCTGCCGCTGTCGGGTAATACAGTCAGCCGTTACCGGCAACCCGACCAGCTTACCCAGCTCTTTCGCCAGTAGCTGGCTCTGGTTGTAACCGCGCTCTCTCAATCGCCTGGAGTGGAGCGGCACCGGTACCAGCACTCCTCCGGGTATGGGATTGGCAACCAGGTAGTTGCTTAGCAATTCAGCCAGAGGTCTGGCTATATACCTCAGGTTGTTGTATTTGAACTGGTGGATAGCCTGGCGTATTACCCCTTCAAAGCGGAACGGCGAGCGGATGCCGTCTATACCGTGCTGGTGGCTCAGGCAGATGGGGCAGGGCTTATCACCTGGCTGGGGCGTGTCACAGCGGTGACAAACCGTCGGAGTGATTCCGGGCAGCTTACACCGGCAAACGGGACAGATGAGATCACCCTCTTTGCCACAGCCGAGACACCGGCTGGGAAATAAGAGATCCAGTGCTGTCCTCCCGAGTCTGGTTAACTGAGGAAGCACCCTCACCCCCCGTTATCGGTTCGGCTTTTAATGCTAGGCGTTCTGCCGGGAGCGATTACCGCTCGACCCGCTCATAATGGGTTCGTTCAGGTAGACATCGCCGTTTCTTATTTTTAGGTTAAAACCACAGTCAGGGTTAGTGCATACCCATGCTTTGTAGTGCAGAGAAGACCCCTGGCTGCCAAAATCAGAAAGGGGTACCAGATCTCCGGTGTTACATTTCTGGCACTTGGGGAAATTGAGTTGTTCCACTAGGTCCACCTCCCAGCCGAATTTTTTTACCTCAAGAGTATACACCAGTCGGCTGTTTATTGGCAAGGGGTTATCTGGCGGGCTTTAAGACTGGCACGGGTTAACGGTCTTGTTTGAGCTCCGCCGAGCTGATTTTAGTATAGATGGCGCCCTGGCTGGTCAGCTGACTTCTCATTAAGTTGATGCTGTTTACCCTGATGACCTTATCCGCTCCAAAGCTGGTGGTGGCGATGAGTTCACCAAGGCGTTGTCGCTCGTCTGGCGATGCCTCGTTGCCCACTCGCGCCAGTGTCAGATGTGGTGAGAATGATCGCTTTTCGGCGGCAAAGCCCAGCCGGCTTAGGCTAGCCTCAAGAAATTTATGAAGCTGTCTTATCCTGTCCAGTTCACCGCCCAGCCCGACCCACACCACCTGGACCTGTTTCAGGCTGGGGAAGGCACCCAATCGCCCGACTTCGAGCTGGAAGGGGAAGATTTTAGCGGCGCTCTCGGTCATTGCCCGGGTGATGGCGTCAATATTGGCTGCGGGAACATTGCCCAGGAACTTCAGCGTCAGGTGCATACTGTTGGGGTCGACCCACTTTATCCTCGGCCTGTCTACCCTGAGGCTTGCCTGCAGCCTGCCCAGCTTCAGTTTCAGCTCTTCGGGCAGTTCGATAGCGATAAAAGAACGGATTTGCTCTGTATTTTCCAACCCCTCACCCTTTATCCCTCTCCCCTTCACAATGGGAGAGGGAAGATGATATTAAGGAGTTCCACTCCTTAAAAATCCTGGTTACCGGTTAGTTTTATCCGTAATGCCCAGCAACCTTTGGGCGTTACCGCCCAGGATTTGGGTTTTCGTTTCGCCGGGCAGGTCGCTGGACTCTATTTCTTTGATTAATCTCTCCTGTGCCAGCAGAGGATAGTCGCTGCCGAAGAGTATCTTGTCGCCACCGACAAGCGTTGCAACTTGTTCGTATATCTGCGGGCTGTAGAGGAAGGGCGAAGCCGCGGTGTCGAAGTAGACGTTGGGTATCGCCTTTTTTACCTCTGGCATCAGGGCGTAGAAGGGCAAGCCGCCGCCCCAGTGAGAGCAGACGATGGTCAGTTCCGGGTGGACGGCGATGAATGGATAGAGCACTTCCGGGGTAACTGACCCCTTGCCCGAATAGATATGGCCTACCGGTTCGGAGGAATGGGTGAGCAGAATCAGGTTATGCTTGCTCAACATATCGGCAAAGGGCGTCATCAACTCTTCATCGCCCAGGTCGAGTAGCTGTAAATCGGGCCTTAGTTCGCCGACCCCCTTTATACCCCCCTGGGCGCAGCGCTCGAGCTCGTCCAGCGCCGCCTGGAACGACCGCGGCTGGACACTGCAGAAACCGACCAGCCTGTCGGGGTAGCGGGCAATCGATTCCAATATATAGTCGTTGGTCTCCACACACAGATCGTGGGTGGTCCAGCCGATATTGAGGATGACGGAAATGTCCACGCCGGCCTTGTCCATGCTGTCGATGAGCTCGTCGGCAGTCGTCAGCCTGGCATCTTTACTGGAGTAGAGGATGGCAAAGCACGGGTCGCTGTCGATATACTTGCTGCGGTTTTTCTTTATCTGCGGCGGGAAGACATGGGTATGAAAATCAATAATCATTTCCCGAAATAATAGCAGAATGCCCGTAATGCTTCAAATATGATGACTCGACTGCGGAGATGCGTTAATAGCTAGGCTTGCCTTAGATAGCGCACGATTTCCCCCAGCTTTGGGGTTTTACCGTGCATCAACAAAAAGGCGCGGAATATTTTGGCTGCCAGCACCAGTAAACCGAGAATGGTAGCTATCATCAGTATTATGCTGACCGCAAGCTGCCACACCGGGATATCGGATAAGCCCATCCTGAGCATTACCGTTATCGGGGCGGTGAGGGGGAACAAGGTAAGCAATTGAGCTACAACATTGTTCGGGTTATTCATTATTAAGGCGGTAAACCATAAGGGAGCTACCGCCGGTAAGATAAATACCATTGACAACTGCTGGCTTTCGCGGGCGGTAGCGCCGATAGAGCCAGCCCCAGCCATAATGATAGCGAAGAGAAAGTAACCGAGTATGAAATACACCAGGCTGATGAGGAGAAAGTCGGTTGGTATCTGCAGTGTGCTCAGCATACCGCCGATAGTCGAGGACGCCATTCCCGCCAGAAACCTGGCGGATAGCAGCCAGACGGCTATCTGCAAAAGACCGGCAATGCCCAGCCCCAGCACCTTGCCGGTAATCAACTGCCTCGGGGATACCGATGACAGCAGGATTTCCATTACCCGGTTTTCTTTTTCCTCTCCCAACCCTTGCATAATAAAGCCGGACGAGGTAAAGATAGCCATTAGCAACAGGATGCTGAAGATATAAGGGACAATGAAAGCGGAAAAGCCTCCCTGCTCTTCTGCAATCCCCCCGCTCTCGTCCAGGGTGATGCTGTTAAGCGCCAGGGGGTATTGCACCCGCTCTATCACCCGGCTATCGGTTTCTTCTCCCAGCAGGTTGCTGACGAGAAAGTTCTTTATCGCCTGCCAGACGGTGCCTGGCGGCTCCAGCTCCCTGTCCAGCGTGTATCTGGTAACAACTCCACTGGTTAGATAGTCCTGGGGTATGATGAAATACTGGTCTATATCTCCGGCCAATAGTGCCTCGGTGGCTTTATCCTCATTTACCTGGGGCACAAGGGTGACATCTAGCTGGCTGGTGTAATCATCGAAGCCGCCCACCTGGTCGACATAGCCGATTTCTATCACCTCCACCACCGGCGGCCCGCCCATATCCTGGATTACCTGGAAGCCCACTATAGCCAACAACGTCAGCAGCGGGAAAGCCAGGATCATTATGATAAAGGACTTCCTTTTCAGCGTCTGCCGTAACTCGTGCTTCAGTATGATTAGCGTCTTATTCATTGCTTCCACCGGCTACCTGGATAAATATCTGGTGGAGAGTCGGAGTGGTTACCTCGAATCGGTTGATGGCAATCCCCTGGCTTACTATCTGCTGCAGCACCTTCTGGGGCGGTGTCTTGCCGTCTAAAAACAGCTCTATGTATTTACCTTCCTGCTGGCTGTTTACCACTCCGTCCAGCTTGTCGAGCTTGCCCTCGATGTCTACCAGGACGGAGTTATTGCGGTATTTGTTCTTGATATCGGCTAGCTTGCCGTAGAGGACACTGTATCCATGGTTTATCATCAGTATCCGGTCGCAGAGTTCCTCCACCTGGTTCATCTGGTGGGTGCTCAGGATAAACGCCCTGTTCCGGGTTCTTAGCTCCAGGATTATCTCCTTGAGCAGTTCGGTATTGACCGGGTCCAGCCCGGCAAAGGGCTCATCCAGGATTATTAACTGCGGGTCATGGATAATTGTTGTCAGGAATTGTATAAGCTGCCCCATACCCCGGCTGAGATCCTCTATCTTTTTGTTCTTGTGGGCCAGCATGCCGACGCGTTTCAGCAGCGCTTCCGCTCGGCTGTTGTCCGCCTGACTGCCCTTCAGCGCCGCCAGGTAGGTGAGGGTCTCCATAACGGTCAGCTTCTTATAGAGGCCTCTCTCCTCGGGCAGGTAGCCGATTTTGTCTTTGGTACCCTCGCTTAGCCTCTCCCCCAGGATGCGGATTTCACCCGAGTCGG
>DAOUSH010000115.1 GCA_030627335.1 Dehalococcoidia bacterium
CAACGATACCTATAGACTGCCGGTGCCGATGCTCAACATCCTTAACGGTGGCAAGCACGCCGACAACTCGACCGACTTCCAGGAGTTTATGGTAGTCCCCGCCGGCGCCAGCAGTTTCAGCCAGTCTCTGAGGATTGGCACCGAGGTCTACCACAGCCTGAAGTCAGTGCTTAAAAGCAATGGTCTAAATACCAACGTCGGCGATGAAGGCGGCTTTGCCCCCGCCCTGCCCTCTAACAGCAAGGCGGTGGAATATATACTGGAGGCTATCGAAAAAGCCGGCTATCAGCCGGGAAAGGATTGCTTCATCGCCCTGGACCCGGCCGCCAGCGAGTTTTATGATCAAGGCAAATATAATCTGTCCCGGGAAGACAGGGTGCTAACCAGCCAGCAAATGGTTGAATATTATGCCAAATGGGCGTCTGACTACCCTATCATCAGCATTGAAGATGGAATGGCCGAGGACGACTGGGAAGGATGGCACCTACTTACCCAAAAGCTGGGTGATAAAATCCAGCTTGTCGGTGACGACCTTTATGCTACCAATATCGACCGTTTGAATAAAGGAATAAAAGCAAAAGCCTCCAACTCCATCCTCATCAAGCTCAATCAGATCGGTACCCTCACCGAGACAATCGCCGCCATTAAAACGGCCAAGCAAGCCGGTTGGACGGCGGTGGTCAGCCACCGCTCCGGGGAGACCGAAGATACCACCATAGCCGACCTGGCGGTTGCTCTCGATTGCGGGATGATAAAGACCGGCGCCCCCTGCCGCTCCGAACGCACCGCCAAGTATAACCGCCTGCTGCGGATAGAGGAAGAGCTGGAGGAAAAAGCCGGCTTTGCCGGGTTGCAGGCATTCTCCAGCTATAAAAGAACGTTATAATAATATGGCACTAATATCGTAGACTACTATAATAACAACCCTTAAGGAGGTGCAATATGACTACCAGAATCGGAATCAACGGCTTCGGGCGTATCGGTAGGCTGGCTTTGAGGACAATCAACCAATATCACTCCGAAGAGATAGAGGTAATGGCTATTAACGACCTGACCGACGCCGGAACCAACGCTCACCTGTTAAAATGGGATACCAGCTATGGGCGCTACCCGGGCACTGTCAAAGCCAACGATGATTCTCTCGTTATCGACGGCAAGGAAATAAAGGTTTTATCGGAGCGCGACCCGGGCAATATCCCGTGGCAGGACTACGGGGTGGACATAGTAATCGAATCAACCGGCATCTTCAATGATGCCACCAAGGCAGCTGCCCACAGGCAGGGTGGCGCTAAAAAGGTAATTATCTCCGCTCCGGCTAAGAACGATGACATCACTTTGGTTCTCGGCGTTAACGAGGAGCTATATCAGCCCGATAAACACCATATTATATCCAACGCTTCCTGCACTACCAACTGCATCGCCCCCGTAGCCAAGGTATTGCACCAGAGCTTCGGCATAAGAAAAGGTTTGATGACCACCATCCACGCCTACACCAACGACCAGAGACTACAGGATATGTTCCACAAAGACCTGCGACGGGCACGTGCCGCCGCCGAAAACATCGTTCCCACCACCACCGGCGCTGCCAAAGCTGTTACCCAGGTTATCCCCGAACTGGAGGGTAAGCTCCACGGACTGGCTTTCAGGGTGCCGGTAGCCACTGTATCCGTCGTCGACCTCGTTGCCGAACTGGATAAAGATGTCACCGTCGACGAGGTGAACAAAGCCCTCCGTTCAGCCGCCGAAGGGCCGCTGAACGGCATCCTTGAATATTGCCAGGAGCCGCTGGTAAGCTCAGACTTTAAAGGCAATTCGGCAAGCTCTATCGTCGATGCTCCCAGTACTATGGTTATCGGTGGTAATATGGTTAAAATACTTGCCTGGTACGATAACGAGTGGGGCTATTGCTGCCGCCTGGCTGACCTCGCTCTCTACGTAGCCGGCAAGGGTTTATAGTGTCTTTTCCAACATTGACATCAACTATGAAGTGTGGTTACAATAACAAATCACTTAAATTACGGAGGTAGAAAATGAAGTTAGTAGTTATCGGTTTCGGGCAGTGCGGCAGTCGTATCGCCGACGAGTTTGCCCGATTAAATAGAAAAGCACGCAGCAACCGGGGGATAGAGATAACCCCTGGTATTTTTGCTGTCAATACAGATGCCGCCGATCTGAGCGGTCTTACTACGGTAAAATCTGATTACCAGCATCGAATCCTCATCGGCGGACGCAAAACCGGTGGTCATGGCGTCGGCAAGATAAACGAGCTTGGTGCCGAAGTAGCCAGGGAAGATGCCGATAAGGTTGTCGATGCCCTGAGATCAACCA
>DAOUSH010000103.1 GCA_030627335.1 Dehalococcoidia bacterium
GCTAAAGAGCGTTCGTGTAACGGGAAGAGGTCTATTATTCTCTCCATCGCCTGCGGGGCGCTGGGGGCATGACCGGTGCTCAACACCAGATGCCCGGTCTCTGCTACATTCAGCACCGCCGCCGCCGTCTCCAGGTCTCTCATCTCTCCCACCAGGATTACATCCGGGTCCTGCCTCAAGACGTGCTTGAGCGCCTGGGCAAAAGACAGGGTATCGCTGAACAGCTCACGCTGGGTGATAGCGCAGGAAAGGGAGGGGTGGACATATTCTATAGGGTCTTCAATGGTGACTATATGGCGGCTATCATTTTGATTCAGGTAATTTATCATCGCCGCCAGGGTAGTAGTCTTGCCGCTCCCGGTAGGCCCGGTAACTAATATCAGACCCCTTTGTTTCATAATTAGCTGTTCGAATATCGGTGGCAGCTCAAGCTCGGCTACGGTAGGTATCTTCGGTGGCAACAGACGTATCGCCAGGCTGATAGCGCCGCGTTGTCGAGCCGCGTTGCACCTGAAGTGTCCCACCCCGGCTATGGAGTAGCCGAAGTCAAGCTCCATCGTCTTGTGGAACATTTCTCTCTCTTCAGGGGTGGTTATCTGGAGAAAAGCCTCGTTTATATCCGATACCATCAGCGGCTCAATGCCGTTGACCTGCTCCAGGTCACCATTGATACGTACCAGCACCGGGCTGGAAACAACCAGATGCAAGTCAGACGCCCCCTTTTCCTTTGCCAGGTGAAGCAATTCAAATATATCCATATTTCCTACCACCTCCTTAATCCAGGAGGAAAACAAATCCATACACGGTAATTTCCTCCCCCGCCTCCGATCCTATATTCTCTGTAATAGAAGAGATAACAATCGTGGTGAACTGGCTACTACTCCTTAATGCCTTGGCGTAGGTGAATATATCACCCTCCGTCGGGGCTAAGCCCTGTATACTTGCAGAACCACCACTATAATTCACATTGAGCAGGGTTACCGTCTCCGGTAACAGGTTTACCATCTCCTCCAGGTAGTCGTCAACCCCTGCAAGCCCCTGTGCCAGGCCGGCAAGCATACTCTCCATGCTGTTCGCTTTGACTTCTGCTTCTATCGGCTGAAGATTTGCCTCTGTCTGCTGAGCAACCATTTCTTCCCAATCCGCAATTCCCTCAAGCAGTACCGCATTATCGCTCTCGACGGTTGTCACTTGAGATTGCAACACTTCAGCGGCGGAATTCAATAACCCTACCTCTATATCCTTCTTTTCTATTTGAAGTTCCTTTATTACTAACCCGGAACGCAAATCAGCCGTGTCGTCATACTCCCCTTTGACAAAATATCCCCCCCAGGCAACAACTCCCAGGGCAACCACAACCGCTACCGGCACCAGTATTCTGACCAGGCTCATTCCCGGCGGTTTGTAAATGCCGGGCATAGCATCAATATCTACTATCGAGTAGTGGTTGCCATCCCCTCCGGGTAGTTGCCCTTTAAGAGCCAGCCCGATATTGACCATAAACTTACACGGGCTGAACCCCTCCGGGTATTCTATCGGGGGCTGTAGCGCCGAAACAGGATAACCCGATTCACCAACCAGAGATTTCCAGCTATCCGGCTCTTCCGCCAGGTCACCGCAGACGAATATCGGTACTGAGGAATCCAGAGGCGTTTCGGGATAGTTGGAATTATAGAAGGCGATAGTCCTGTTAAGCTCCTCGGTAATTGCCGACAGCTTCTCCTTTAAATCAGCCGTATCTATGGGCAGCGACATACTGCGGATTACCTGGGGTATGCTATCGGACATAATAACAATATCAAGGTAGGTCAACCAGGAATTGATTATTACTGCTCTGGGAGCATTGGCGCACCGGCATAGAGCCAAAGGCGCCAGTTCCATCGACTGGGGTTTTAAACCCGCCTTGATAAGAGTTCTGATCAGGGTATCGGCTGAATTTCTGGGGTAAGCAACCAGGAATATACGCGTCTCTCCCTTCGAGGACGGAATCTGCTGGTATGAAAGATAAACCTGGTCCAGCGGAACCGGTATCACCCGCCCGGCTTCATTCATTACTGCTTCAGGCAGCATGGACTTAGATAATTCAGGCAAAGATATTATACGGAATATGGAGTTTAGCCCGCCCAAGCCGACATCAATCTTCTTATTGTTTATCTCCTCAAGCTTGAACATAGTCCTAATACCATCTGCCACCCGCTCTTCATCAATAATAACGCCGTCACGAACCAGCGCCGGCTCAAGGAGCAGGCTAGCCCACTTCTCCACCTGCTTGCCACTGGTTACCAGGAGCTTTATATCCGTATCTTCAATATAGAGGGTAACTTTCTTAGCCATCTTTATTCACCTTCATAAGTATAGATTACCAGCGTTATATTGGAGGATGATGATGCTTCCATTGCTTTTGCCTTCTCAGCCGCTAATTCCACCACCAGCTCATCATCCACCAATCCCGCTACTGAGTCCGCCTTCTTTTCTTCCACTAAATTATTTATATATTCCTTCAGCAGTCCTGCTATATCACCCGGCAGTGAACCGGCTATGTTGTCCCCCAGATATGCTGCTATGTCTGCACCCAGCAACTCCTCCAGGTCTCCCCCCGACAATATCAAGGCTGCTATTTCATCCGCCAGTGGCCCCACAATCTTATCTCTTATCGACCCACCCAC
>DAOUSH010000125.1 GCA_030627335.1 Dehalococcoidia bacterium
AAGCGCTCGGGAGGCCCGTATTCTCACGGGGATATGCAGTTGGTTATCGGAATCACCAATCAGGCCGGGGTCATAATGGAGAATGCCCAGCTCTACCATCAAGCGAAAACAAGAGCCAATACCGATGAGCTGACAGGTCTATATAACCATCGCAGTTTTCATGAACGTCTGGAGCAGGAGATAGCCCGGGGTTCCCGTTTTGGCGGTACCTTCTCCCTGATAATGCTGGACATAGACCTTTTCAAATCCTACAACGATATCTATGGCCATCTGGCTGGAGACCAGGTACTGCGTAAAGTAGGCCGCTATCTGGAGAGCTCTATCAGAAGCATAGACCTCGCCTTCCGTTATGGTGGTGAGGAGTTCGCTGTAATATTACCTGAGGCACGCCTTGACGACGCCTATAAGGTGGCTGAGCGTATTCGTAAGACGATAGAATCGAAGACCAGCTCCCGGGCGATGCCGATAACCGCCAGCCTGGGCGTGGGTAACTGGCCCAACGATGGCGTAATGAAAGAAGAGGTAATCGGCCTGACTGATGCCGCACTTTACCGGGCCAAGCATACAGGTAGAAACCGCACCTGTCTGTCATTGGACGTACTGAAAAAGGACACTTCACTTACCGGCACAGAGCTTGAGGCAAGACCGAGAGACCTGAGCATAATCTATGCCCTGGCGGCTACTGTTGACGCCAAGGATAGCTACACCTACGGGCATTCCCGAAAGGTTAGCGAGTATGCTGTGGCTATCGCCGAGGCTTATAAGCTACCACAGGACAGGATATCTACCATACGCGCCGCCAGCCTGTTGCACGATATTGGCAAGGTCGGTGTACCAGATTACATCCTCAATAAGAAAGCGCCACTGACCGAGGAAGAGTGGAAACCTATAAAGGCTCACCCTGAGCTGGGGGTGGAGATATTAAGGCACGTTATCGACCTGGTAAATTGCCTGCCGGCCATACTGCACCACCACGAGCAATATGACGGCAGTGGCTATCCGGCTGGTCTTAGCGGCGATAGCATCCCGCTGGAAGCCCGTATTCTATCGGTTGCCGATGCCTACGATGCCATGACTTCGCCACGGCCTTACCGCGAGCAGTTATCGCTGGAGGAAGCGGTTAAGGAGCTGAAACGCTGTGCCGGAGTGAAGTTTGACTCCGGGGTGGTAGAGGTATTCTGTAACATCATCCAGCCGGCGGTACACCCGAGAAGCCTGGATATTAGAGCCGAATCGGAAGGCGATAGTTAGCACTGGGATATCATAGCCCCGAACCGGCAAAACCCGTATATGCTGTATATCTTTGCCCGTCCTTTAACCGTCAATACGATAACGTTTGCCTATATTCAGTACCAACGAATGGCAGCTAATTAAATGGCGCCGGGTATTTGAAAATGGAATGGGTAGTGGTATAGAATGGCTTGATATGTATCACCTCAAAGAGCGTGAGCTTTATGGATAGAGTACAATGACGCCGGATGAGCTTTGCATCAATACAATTCGCTTTCTGTCGGTAGATGCCGTGCAGAAAGCCAACTCGGGCCACCCCGGAGCCCCCATGGGGGCGGCGCCGATGGCTTATATCCTGTGGGACCGTTTCTTAAAACACAATCCGGGCGACCCGGATTGGCCGGACAGGGACCGTTTTATCCTATCGGCGGGCCACGCTTCGGCACTGCTCTATTCACTGCTATACCTGACGGGGTATGACCTGTCGCTTGAGGAAATCAAGCAGTTCCGCCAGTGGGGCAGTAAGACACCCGGGCACCCGGAGTACAGGCTGGCTCCCGGTGTCGAGACGACCACCGGTCCGCTGGGACAGGGATTTGCCAACGGGGTGGGTATGGCTATTGCCGAGAGGTGGCTGTCACGGCACTACAACCGCCCCGGGCATAGTATTATTGACCATTATACCTATGCCATTGTCTCTGACGGCGACCTGATGGAGGGCGTCTCCTCGGAGGCGGCATCGCTGGCCGGGACTCTGCAACTGGGTAAGCTTATATACCTCTATGACGACA
>DAOUSH010000086.1 GCA_030627335.1 Dehalococcoidia bacterium
ACTGCTAATCCCCGTCCAGGTAGGCGGCGGCATCCGTGATATAAAGTCTATTGAGGAGCTATTCAAGGCGGGGGTTGACCGTGTCATTTTGGGTACGTCAGCGGTAGAAGACCCGGAGATGGTTAAAAAAGCCTGCCGCCGCTTCAACCAGTCTGTCTTAATCGGTATCGATGCCAGGGAAGGCTGCCTGGCAACCCACGGCTGGCAGCAGGATACGGAACTGGGGGTGGTGGATTTCGCCCACTCTATGGTGAAACTCGGGGTGAAACGTTTTATATACACCGATATCGGCCGTGACGGCACCTTGACCGAGCCCAACTTCAGCTCCATCTTCGAGCTGATTAACTCAACCAAATTCCCCGTTATCGCCTCCGGTGGCATCTCGTCCCTGATTCATCTCAAGGTATTGAAGAAGCTCGGCGCCACCGGTGCCATAATAGGCAAGGCGCTCTATACCGGAGACATTAACCTGAAACAGGCGCTGGATACCGTTAGCTAGGATAGAGGGATTAAGAGGAAGAGATTAGTAAATTAAATAGAGGATGGGGTTATTGGAAAATCTAAAGTTTAACGAAAATGGGCTTATACCGGCTATAGTCCAGGACGCCGATAGCGGCGATGTGCTTATGCTGGGTTACATGAACCAGGAGTCTGTAGATCTTACCCTGTCTAAAGGCGAGGTCTGGTTTTACAGCCGTAGCCGTCAGGAACTATGGCACAAGGGGGCTACCTCAGGCAACCGACTGATGGTAAGAGAACTGTGGCTGGACTGCGATGGCGATGCCATCCTGGTCAAGGCAAAACCCCTGGGACCGACCTGCCACACAGGAGAAAGAAGCTGCTTCTTTCAGAGGTTATCCGGTGAAGATACCGCCTGAGCCGCTTCCCGGTCGCTAGCCAGCACCGATTCCAGGGCAGCAATAGCGATCTCTATCTGTCTGTCGTCCGGCTCTTTTGTAGTCAATTTTTGCAACCATAGCCCCGGAGCCATCATCGCCCTGACGAAACCATTTTTCAAGTGCCTGGCGCCGAACTGGGTTACCTCGTAGCCCAGGGAAGCTATAACCGGCAGCAGGAGAACCCGCGACAGCACCATCAGCCATACCTCCTGGCGGCCGATGAGGGCGAAAACGAGGATGGCTATAATCAGCACCGCCAGCAGGAAAGCGGTGCCGCAACGGGCGTGGGCGGTGCTGTATTTACCGATTTCTTCTGCCTCCAGCGACGCCCCGTCTTCATAGGCGTTAATCGTCTTGTGCTCGGCGCCGTGATAGGCAAAGACCCGTTTTATATCGGGCATCAAGGATATCAACCGGAGGTAGAGCAAAAATATAGCCAGCCGTATCCCGCCCTCTATCAGGTGGAAGACCAGCGACGAACTGATATAGGAGTCGAGTAGTTTGGTGAGGAAAAGGGGGGCCAAGAAGAATAAGCCAACGGCGAATACCAGGGCAAACAGCAATATCAACCAGATTGAGCCGCCCGATATCTTCTCCTCCTCCTCTTCCAGCGCCACATTAGCCGAGTATATCAGGCTGCTGATACCGAGCACCATCGCTTCCAGCAGAACGATAACCCCCCTGATAAACGGGGCTTTCCGCACCCAGCCGGTATAGATGGAGGACAGCGGTTTGTTCCGAACAGCCAGCTCACCGTTGGGGCGGCGCACTGCAGTGGCTACGGTCTTCTGCCCGCGCATCATCACCCCCTCCATAACCGCCTGTCCACCGTAATGGAATTTACCCGCCATAATAAAAGCTCCTAACAAAAAAAGAGCGGCCTATCAAGCCCGCTCCCCGCTTTCGACAACCGTAGAACCGCTCAGTCCTTTATCTTGTAGCGTCGCTTGAACCGCTCTACACGCCCGGCGGTGTCCACCAGCCGGCGCTCGCCGGTAAAGAACGGGTGACAGGCACTGCACAGCTCGACCTTCATCGCTTTTCTGGTCGAACCGATGGTGAAGGTGTTGCCACAGGAACAGACTATACTGGCATCGTCATGGTATTTGGGATGAATCTTATCCTTCACAGCCTTTAGCCAGTACAGACGCTGACCTTCCTCCTGTTCTTGGTCGTCGGCTCATATTTGACGATGCCATTAATAAGGGCGAAGAGGGTATGGTCTCTGCCGATACCGACATTTTCACCCACGTGGATACATGTCCCCCGCTGACGCACCAGAATAGTCCCGGCATTCACCTTCTCCCCGGCGTATCTCTTTACCCCGAGTTGTTTGGGCTTGCTATCACGGCCATTCCGTGTCGAGCCGCCACCTTTCTTATGCGCCACTTTCGGTTACCTCTTTCTTACTCCGCCGGGGCTTCTTGGGCTCCTCTTCCTGATCCCCCGGCTGGCTTATCTTATCAATGGACAGCCTGGTGTAGAACTGACGATGACCTGTCTTCTTACTATAACGTACCTTGGGTTTGTACTTGAAGACGATAATCTTATCGCCCTTAGCTTCTTCCTTCGCGGTAGCCACTACCTTAGCCCCGGGAATGGTGGGTTTGCCTACTATCACATTATCACCGTCGGCAATGAACAATACCCTGTCCAGCTCAACAGTATCGCCCTCGGCTACCCCCAGACGCTCGACATCTATGGTCTGGCCGGGAGCTACTTTGTACTGCTTGCCTCCGGTTTCAATAACAGCGTAAATAACAGGCCTCCATTAATTAAACACTATATTCTATCAGTAACTATTTGCGAGTGTCAAATCACATTTCCCGCCATATCTTGCCGACTTTTCCCTCAAGCTCGTCAAGGCTGCAATCGGTGTTGATGACTACATCGGCGTGATTCACCTGCTCCCTATCCGGCAGCTGGGAGCGAATGCGCGCCATAGCTTCGGTACGAGACAGCCCCAATTGCTCAAGCCGCTTGAATATTGCCGCCCGGGGAGCAGTGGTAATCCAGACCTCGTCAACCTTTGTATCCCAGCCGGCTTCAATGAGCAGCGGGGCTTCAATGACAACTATATCCACCCCCTGCCGCCGGTACTGCTCAAGCTGTGCTTTTACCGCCTCGCTAATCCTGGGGTGCATAATGCGGTTCAGCCGGGACAGTGCCTCAGGGTTGTCAAAAACTATATTGCCCAGCTTTTTACGGTCAATCTTGCCGCCGGGGGCAATGATATTCTGGCCGAAAGTATCTATTGCCTGCCGCCGGACCTCGTCATCGCTTTCGAGAATCTCGTGCCCGATCTTGTCGGCGTCAATGATAACCACCCCAAGCCCAGCCAGAGACCCGGCT
>DAOUSH010000127.1 GCA_030627335.1 Dehalococcoidia bacterium
ATGATGCGGTGCTGAAGGTGCGTGGTGATTCGGGGACATCGGTCAGTCTGTTAATCCTTCGCCAGGGGGATACCGAGCCGGTGGAGATTATCGTAGTCAGGGGGCAGATAGAGGTGCCCAGCGTTGACTTTGAGATGCGGGGAGACATCGCCTATATTGGTATTGAGCACTTTACCGAGAGAACTAATGAAGAGTTAACGCCGGTGTTGGAAGCTATAACTGTCGAAGGGGCTGCCGGTATCGTTCTTGACATGAGGGGCAACCCCGGCGGCCTGCTGAACTCGGTGGTACTGGTTACCAGCCGCTTCCTGACGCAGGGAGAGGTGCTCAGCGTGCGGGACAGCCATGGCAACGTTGAGGTCTATGTGGTAACTTCACAGGAACTGACCACCGACCTGCCGATGGTGGTGCTGGTCGATGGCTATAGCGCCAGTGGCAGCGAGGTGGTGGCGGGGGCGCTTCAGGACCACGAGCGGGCTGTCATTGCAGGCACCGCCACCTATGGCAAGGGTAGCGCCAACACCATGAAAGAGCTTGCCGATGGCTCAGGTCTGTATATTACCATCGCCCGCTGGCTGACGCCGGATGGCCATCTGATTGAGGGGATAGGCGTTATCCCCGATATCGAGCTTGAGCTTACCGAAGAGGATGCCGTCCAGTGGGCTATCGACTATCTTCACGGCGGTGAGCAGACAGGCTAGGCAAAAAACGATAGATTATGGCTGGTCGGGGCTTACCTGGTCAATATGGAAGGCTGGGAAATAGGCAGTCCAGTTACTGCCGTCTTCTATTTGACCATATTATCGGTAGTAGCCTATAATTCATAGACAATTCCGGGGTAATCCCTTGTAATATCATGAGTGTATCACAACAACTTGAAGAGATAAGAAAAGCAGCGATGGGGGAGCTGGACGGTACTAATAATGCCAGGGAACTGGAAGCCTGGCGGGTTCGCTATTTAGGTAAAAAGAGCCAGCTGAACGAGGTTCTGCGTAGCCTGTCCCGGTTGTCCCTTGAGGAGAGAAAGGCTGTGGGCGCTGCCGCCAACAGGCTAAAGGCCGACCTGGAGAACGAGCTGAGCCAGAAGGAGCAGGCGGTTCGTCAAGACAGACTGGTGGCATCGGCTGGAGAGAGGGGCATAGATATATCCCTGCCCGGGCGCTCCTTCCGCGCCGGGCGGCTGCACCCGGTTACCCAGGTGTATCACGAGATAAATGATATCTTTATCTCTATGGGCTTTGAGGTGGTTGAGGGGCCGGAGGTGGAGTGGGACTACTATAACTTTGAGGCGCTGAACATTCCTAAGGAGCACCCGGCCCGCGATACAATGGCGACGCTCTGGATAGACAGTGAGGCAGAGAGTGGGGGCAGGTCAAGGCTACTGCGTACTCACACCTCGCCGATGCAGATTCGGGTTATGGAAAAGGTGCGTCCTCCGCTGAGGATAGTGGTACCGGGTAAGGTGTACCGCTATGAGGCTACCGATGCCACCCATATTCCCATGTTCCATCAGCTTGAGGGCCTGGCGGTGGATGAAGGCATTACTATGGCTGACCTCAAAGGGACGCTCTACGAGTTTGCCCGCCGCTTCTTCGGTGAAGATAGAAAGGTGCGCTTCCGCTGTGACTACTTCCCCTTCGTTGAGCCCGGTGTTGAGATGGCGATTGAGTGCGCCGTCTGCAAGGGGGAGGGCTGCCGCCTGTGCGGTTCCAGCGGCTGGATTGAAATACTGGGCGCCGGCATGGTTCACCCCAGGGTGCTGGAGCGGGTTAACATCGACCCTGAGGTCTACTCCGGCTTTGCCTTCGGCATGGGCATCGAGCGCATCCCGATGCTGCGTTACGGCATTAACGATATCCGCCTGTTTTACGGCAGCGACCTCAGATTTTTAAGGCAGTTTTAGCAGAGTTATTAACAAATTGGATTATTGGCAGTGGCTTGATTAAAGAGCATCATTCTCAAAAAGGAGGGAATGGCTGTGAACAGGAAGTGGATAGTAGTTGCAGTTATCGTTC
>DAOUSH010000030.1 GCA_030627335.1 Dehalococcoidia bacterium
AAAACATCCCCATGTTCTTGCAGTGGTGACTTTCATCTAATAGAAAATGCAAAAGGTAATATCCAATCGTACGCATGGCTGGACAAACATCCCGATGACTACATGGGTGTATGACATTCTATTCTGAACGGAAGTAAAATTCGGTGGTTGTGACCAAGTCTTGTTAGCCTTTTGTCTCCAGCTTCACCCTATCCTCGCCGATTAACTCGGCAAGCCTCCGGTGGAGTTCAGGGCAGTAATCAATGCGTACGCCGGGCAGTTTGAGCTTGAAGAGCTTCTTGTCGTTATCAATCATCAGGCTGACCTCGTCATTCCCGGGGAAGTCCCGCAAAATGGCGACAACCTTATGCAGATTGGCTATATCACCACTCTTATCGCCGGTCTGCTCCAGGCTTATGACCAGCCAGTGGGTTTCAGATGGTGCTTTTTTAGTTTCTACGGCAACCGGCGGTAAAACAACCCCTTTCTCACCCCCAACCCCCCCCATATCGTAGTGGTGTGCATGCTCGCAGACCAGCTGTACCCGGTCGCCCCGGAGCTTCACCTTGCCATCGACCATCAGTATATTCCCCTCCTGCCATAAATCTCTGGTTGCGGCATATATCCGGGGCCATACCATAACCTCGAGCTGGCCATCCAGGTCCTCCAGCACGACGCTGGCGGACGGCTGGCCGTCCCTGGTAACCAGATTATGGACCGAAGCCACCATACCGGCGACACCTACCGTCTGCCCCTCCATCTCGGCGTCAACCCGACCACAGAGGATGGTGTTCTCCGCCGCCGCCTGACTGACAAACGAGCTGAATGGGTGCTCCGAGAGATAGACTCCTAAAAGCTCCTTCTCCCAGCTTAATATTTCTTTTCTAGAGACATCGGCAGACTCCATATCCAGGCTGGGCATGGGAACGTCAACCGTCTCACCCCACAGGTCGAACATGGTCGACTGTCCCGTCTCCTTCAGCTTCTGCTCCCGCTGTGACAGGGACAGGACAAGACCGATATTAGCCAGCAGGGTGCCCCGGTCAGCCAGAGATTCCAGCGTACCAACTTTAACAAGATTCTCAAATGCTCCAGCTTTGATAAGGCTCTCCATCACCCGCTTGTTGATGCCGCTCAGGTCAGCCCGGCGGCACAGGTCTTCGATGGACTTATATTCACCCCCTTTAACACGCTCCGCTATTATCGGCTCTATCGCCCCCGCCCCAACGTTCTTAACCGCCGCCAGCCCGAAGCGAATGGCGGAGGCGCCGTCGGCTAGCCTCTCTACGGTAAAGCTAGCCTGAGAGTGGTTGACATCGGGTGGTAAAACCTCAATCCCCAGACGGCGGCAGTCGGTAACAGCGGTGGCTATCTTCTCCGACTGGTCGGCACAGGCAATCATCAGGGAGGTCAGATACTCCACCGGGTAGTTCGCTTTGAGATAGGCAGTGCGGTAGGCGATAAGGGCATAGCTCACGGCGTGAGCCTTGTTGAAGGCATAGCCGGCAAAGGGCTCTATAAGGTTGAAAACCTCATCGGCTACCTCGGCGGAGAAACCGTTCTTCTTGGCGCCGTTGATGAAGTTGCGTCTCTCCTTTTTCATAACCTCCGGAATCTTCTTGCCCATCGCCTTGCGGAAGATATCGGCCTGGCCCAGGCTATAGCCGGCAAAGGTGCGGACGATAAACAGCACCTGCTCCTGATAGACAATCACCCCGTAGGTCTCCTCAAGGATGTCGGACAGGGCGGGGTGAGGATAGTGAATGGGCTCTAAACCATACTTGGCTTTAATAAAACGGGGTATCTGCTCCATCGGCCCCGGACGGTAGAGGGCGACCATAGCGGCGATATCGCTGAAGGTGGATGGTTTTAGCTCTTTGATATAACGACGCATTCCACTGCCTTCCAACTGAAAGACACCTGTGGTCTCACCCTGGGACAACAGCTCAAAGGTCCCGGCATCATCCAGCGGAATACTGTGCAGGTCTATATCAATGCCGCGGCTTTCGCGTATAATCTCCCGCGCTTTGCTTAAAATTGTCAGGTTAGCCAGCCCAAGAAAGTCCATCTTGAGCAGGCCGATGCGGGCGATGTCCTCCATAGGGAACTGGGTCATAACCAACTCATGATTACTGCTGCGGCTCAGCCGCTGCAACGGGGTGTGCAGGGTGAGGGGCTCTTTTGATATGACAACCCCGGCGGCGTGGGTGCTGGCGTGGCGGGAAATCCCTTCGACACCCCGGGCGGAATCTATCAGATTCTTGACTATAGTATCCTCGTGGTAAAGATCCCTCATCTCCCGGTTCTCTTCCAGCGCCCGGTCAAGGGTCATACCCAGGGCAAACGGCACCAGCCGGGCAACGCGGTCAACATCGCTATAGGGCATCCCCAGCGCCCGCCCGGAGTCCCGGATAGCCGCCCGGGCACCCAGGGTACCGAAGGTGATAATCTGGGCGACATGGTCGTGGCCATATTTCTGGGATACATAGCCGATGACCTCATCGCGGCGGTAATCTTCAAAATCCAGGTCTATATCGGGCATCTCCCGCCGTTCCAGGTTCAGGAAGCGCTCGAAAACAAGCCCGTTCTCGATGGGGTCGATTTCGGTGATACCCAGGCAGTGAAGAACGATGCTGGAGGCGGCGCTACCCCGGACATTGAAGAGTATGCCTTTCTCCTTGACATAGGAGATAATATCCCAGACGACCAGGAAATAATTGGCGAACTGGGTTTTTTCGATTACCTCCAGCTCATAAGCAAGCCTCTCGGTTATCTCCTGGCCGGGTTGAGGGTAGAATTCAGGCAATCCCTCATGGCAGAGATCGGACAGAAACTGGTCTGCAGACCTGTCCTCCGGTAAATCTATTTCCGGCAGGTGGAGGCGGCCGAACTCAAGCTCAAGGTGGCACATCCGGGCGATCTTCTCCGTGTTTTCCAGAGCCTGGGGAATATCGCTATAAAGCTCAGCCATCTCCTGGGGGCTCTTGAGATAGAAACAGTCAGCAGCCATCTTCTTTCTCTTATCATCGAGGATGGAGGAGTTGGTTCCGATGCACATCAGCAGATCGTGGGCTTTGGCATCCTCCCTGTTGATATAATGGACGTCATTGGTAGCCACCAGGGGAATATCCAGCTCATCGCTCATCGAGATAAGAGCCTTATTTATCTGCTCCAGCTCGGGGATAGGGTGCCGCTGTATCTCCAGGTAAAAATCGCCGAAGGTCTGCTTATACCACAGGGCGGTCTGTTTCGCCTCCTCATAACGCCCTTCCAGCACCAGACGCGGCACTTCGCCGGCAAGACAGGCAGTAAGGGCGATCAAACCCTCATGATGCTGCTCCAGAATCTCTCTATCCATCCTCGGCTTGTAGTAGAAGCCCTCAAGGTTTGCCTTGGTAATCAACTGGATGAGATTGTGGTAGCCGGTCTGGTCTTTAGCCAGCAATACGAGGTGATAGCTTTTTTTATCACCGGCGCTGCGGCTGAAGCGGCTGCCCAGGGCTATATAGGCTTCACAGCCGATAATGGGTTTTATGCCCGCCTCCCTGGCGGCAGAGTAGAACTGAATGGCACCATGCAGGACGCCGTGGTCGGTTATGGCTAGGGCATCCATGCCCAGCTCTTTAGCCCTGGCTACCAACTGGGGAATGCGGCACATGCCGTCAAGCAGGCTGTATTCGGTATGAACATGGAGATGGGTGAACATGGCACCTCTAATCGGAAGAAATCAAGAAAGATTATATCACAGACAACCCTTTTAAGCCCCCGTTTTTTAAGGCTAACGGGGCAAAATCAGGACAATATTTTTACCGGAGAGCAAAGGCTTTTATATAATATCCCTCTTCTCCCTCCCCCTTTTTCTATCTTTTTCCACCCCTGGCAGTGTAAAATCAGGGCTGTAATGGAAAAGGTGGAGAGGATCCTCATCATCACAGCCCGGTGGCTGTTTATACTCTGCCTGCCGGTGATGCTGTTTACCACCGTCATCGGTCTGGCGGTAAACAGCCAGTGTCTATACGAGTACGGCTTTGACAAATATGATGTAAGCCAGACTACTGGGATAGATGATACCGAACTGGAGAAGGCAGCCAGCGGGCTGATAAGCTATTTTAATTCGGGTGAGGAGTTTATAGACCTGACCGTAATCAAGGACGGCGAACCCTTCACCCTGTTTAACCAGCGGGAGGTAGCCCACCTTAAGGATGTCAAGGAGCTAATCTGGCTGGACTATTGGGTCTTATTGGCTACCGGTAGCTATATCCTGCTCTACGCCGTAGTAAGCCTCTGCTGGCTGGCAGAAGAGTGCCGGCGGCGGCTGGCAACAGCAACAACTATCGGTGGCGGCATCACCCTCGGCTTGATTCTGGCTTTAGGGCTGGTGGCAGTGGTGGATTTTCAGGGCTTCTTTTTGCAGTTCCACCTCATAAGCTTTACCAACGACCTGTGGCTGCTCGACCCGACCAGAGACTACCTGATAATGCTCTTCCCCCAGGGCTTCTGGTACGACGCCACCATGCTCGTAGCCCTGGTGACGGCAGGGCTGGCGGTGGTAGTTGCCGGGGTAGCCAAGGGCTATTTACTGTGCCGACGACGGCAGGGCAGACGGGAAATTATATAGTCCCAGCTATTGCCGGTAAGATTACCCAGGCGTATCATCCTGAGGTATAAATGGATATGCTCAATCTCTTGTGGGGAATAATATTCCTTTAGTTTATCCAGGGCTTCGGCTGGCGGCTGTCCATCGCTTTCCGCCCAATGCCGGGCATAGAGAATAGCCGGTACTTCACGACGGGGACATTCTTCAAACTTTCCTGACAGAATCTGCTCCAGCTCAAGCTGGCCGATGCCGTGTTTTAGGGCCTCTCTGCTGTGAGCATGGGCGCAATAACGGCATTCATCTACTTTTTACCTCAAGCCGATACCTAATAACACAGAAACCCGATATACCACAGGTTGTTAAATGGTATATAATTGGACCGGATTATAGAATGGAATTAAAGAGGCGGCAGTGGAAATAATATCCAGGTGCCCTGTTTGCAAGGGAAGTGGAAAAGTCCCGAAGGAGCTACCCTTCGGTGCCAACCCCAAGGCACCGACTACGCGGGCTGATAAGGCAGGCATCAAGGCCTGCCCGAATTGCCGGGGAAGCGGTAGTGTCGGCATCAAGGAGTAGACTAGTATCTATAGTGGGAATCCGTCCGGTTCCACAGATAGACATACCTCTTCTCCTGAGACATAAATGTCCACCTGAACTGGAACAGGAACTTGTTGATAAAACTCGATATATTAATCATTTTCCCTCTCCTTTCATGCTGTCAATAGTTATAACGAAGCTTTGCATAAAAAGTTAGGGCTAAGCTTTAAAAACAGACTAACTAAAGAAATAGCCAGACCTTTGACCAGGCAAGTGTCAGAAGGTATACTAAATTAACATCAACCTGTGGGGAGAAGCCTTATGAACGGGGAGCAACTGGCTGACAGGCTGGTCTTATGGATTGAGGAAATGGTGAAGGCTGCCGGTTTAAGGGGGGCAGTGTTCGGCATGAGCGGTGGTATAGATTCCTCGGTGGTGGCTACTTTATGCCGCCGTGCTTTCGGCGACAACACGCTGGGCTTACCGATGCCCTGCCACAGTAACCCACAAGACGAACAGCACGCCCTCGCCGTAGCCGCAAAGTTCTGCATCCCGACGAAAAAGATTGTCCTCGACGCCGCTTACGATGCGCTTATTAAGTCCCTGAACGGCGAAGGGGAATCCGATGCCGAACAATTAGCCAGAGCCAACCTCAAAGCCAGATTAAGGATGCTCACCCTCTACTTCCATGCCAACCAACTCCGCTATCTGGTAGTCGGTCCCGGCAACAGGAGTGAACTTGCCGTGGGCTACTTCACCAAATACGGCGACGGCGGCGTCGATATCCTGCCCCTGGGCACCCTGGTCAAGGGACAGGTGAAAGAGCTGGCTATA
>DAOUSH010000117.1 GCA_030627335.1 Dehalococcoidia bacterium
AACCTGAACCAAGGACGGAGGTAGCAGCCGAAGCCCTTGGTTTATTAATGTGAGGCGATAATGACGCAACTGGAACTGGCAAAAGAGGGAGCCGTGTCACCGCAGATGGGGCAGGTGGCTCAGCATGAGGGGCTGGCGGTTGAGGTAATCCGGCAGGGCGTGGCGCTGGGCAGAATAGTCATTCCAGCCAATATAAACCATCGTGGGCTTGTCCCCTGCGGTATCGGCCAAGGGCTGAAGACAAAGGTCAATGCCAACATCGGCACCTCTCCTGACTTCGGCGACATTGATACCGAGCTTGGTAAGTTGAAGGTGGCTGTTGGGGCTGGAGCGGACACGGTTATGGACCTGTCTACCGGTGGCGATATAGCCGCTATCAGGCGGGCTATCATTGCTGAAAGCACACTGCCGGTGGGCACCGTGCCCATCTATCAGGCAAGCATTGAGGCTCTAGCCAATCACGGAGCTATAGTCAAAATGACCGACGATGATTTGTTCGGGACTATTGAAGAACACGCTAGAGACGGCGTCGATTTTATAACGGTTCACTGCGGGGTCACCAGGCAGGCTATCGACCGGTTGAGAATACAGAAGCGGGTAGCCGATGTCGTCTCTCGCGGTGGTGCCTTCCTGATGGGCTGGATGCTGCATAATGAAAGTGAAAATCCACTCTATGAGCAATACGACCGACTGCTGGAAATCGCCCGGCAGTATGATGTCACGCTCAGCCTGGGTGATGGCATGCGCCCCGGTAGCCTGGCTGATGCCACCGACCGGGCACAGATTGAGGAGCTGATTACACTCGGCGAGCTTGTTCAGCGAGCGTACCAGGCTGGGGTTCAGGTAATAGTCGAGGGCCCCGGGCATCTGCCTATAAATCAGATTGAGGCTAACGTTCAGTTGCAGAAGTCTCTCTGCAATGAAGCCCCCTTCTACGTTCTGGGACCGCTGGTAACCGATGTTGCCGCCGGCTATGACCATATCACCGGAGCCATCGGTGGCGCTATTGCCGCTGCTGCCGGCACTGATTTTCTGTGTTACGTGACCCCTGCCGAGCACCTCTCTCTACCCGACTCTGAGGACGTCAGGCAGGGGGTGATAGCTTCACGCATTGCTGCTCATGCCGGGGATATAGCTAAAGGAATAAAGGGAGCCGGCGAGTGGGACCGTAAGATGTCCCTGGCGCGGAAGAATTTTAACTGGGCGGAGCAAGCCAGGCTATCCCTTGACCCGGAGCGTTTCAGCCGTGTCCATGAGAAACATACTACCGGCGGACAGGCTTGCAGTATGTGCGGCGAGTTTTGCGCTATGGAGATAGCGGAGAAATATCTGAGTATACCGGTAACGAAGTGTCCCTGAAGGTGTTGATGGGGGCAGTCAACTGCGTCATTGAATTGAGATTGAGATTTTAGTATGGTCAGAGCTATATCGTCTAGCTGCTGGTCATAATCACCGCCGAGGTTGCCACGGTCGTCTCTCAACCCATATTGTGCATAGCCTGCTGCTTGCCGTCCTTCATATAGGCTGGATAGTTGGGTTAAATCTTGGTTGATACCTATTTTGATCGTGTTGGCAGGGGAGATAAAATCTGATAGACTGGTCTTACTCATCAGGCTGATCTCAGTGGAAAAGGTTTTTGGCTCGATAGTATAGGAATGGATAATATAATCTATACTGAACGGGAGGCTGGATTCCGGTGGTGAAAAATGTTGCCGTTGTTACCGATACGACGGCCTGTATCCCACAGGATAAGGTGGCTGAGTATGGTATTGAGCTGTTTATTACCGAGTTTACCCCGGTGATGGGGGTTCATACTGGGCCAGGGGTAATCGGCGCCGCTTTCTACTGCGAGGAATAGGGATACAGGCCGGATTCTAGCAGTGTCCGCTTAAGTTTAAGAAATGGTGATTATTACCGGAATGTCGGTGCAATCCTTCGTTCTATCTGGTGAAATGGGGGGAAACACTTTATAATCAGGCTGCGGAGCAGGCCAAAAAGGAGAGCAAAATGGAGATTAAGGTTATAGCTGGTGATGCCACTCGGGTTAAAACGGATGCCATAGTAATCGGCTTCTTTAAGGACACGGAGAGCCTTGACGGTGACTTAGCCACTATAGATAAGGTTCTTGATGGAGCTATATCCCGGCTTGTCAGCCAGGGTGAGGTTAAGGGCAAGACAGGCGAGATTACCGTTGTGCATAGTCTTGGCAAACTTTCTGCCGCCCGGGTGGTGATCGTCGGGCTGGGCAAGAGGGAGGAGCTTACCTTGGACAGAATCCGTGGTGCCGTGGCTG
>DAOUSH010000024.1 GCA_030627335.1 Dehalococcoidia bacterium
CCGCCCTTCTATATAAATGAGGATACGGAGGTCGACGAAAACTTGCGTCTCAAATACCGCTATCTGGATCTGAGGCGGAATCGTATGAAGAGAAACCTGATTCTCCGGCACCGGGTGGTAAAGTTTATGCGTGATTTTCTCGATGCCAAAGATTTCATTGATATAGAAACTCCAATATTGATAAAGAGCACACCCGAGGGAGCCCGTGATTACCTTGTCCCCAGCCGTATCTATCCGGGCAAGTTTTATGCCCTGCCCCAGTCACCGCAACAAATAAAACAGCTACTTATGGTAGGCGGTGTGGAGAAGTATTACCAGATAGCCAGGTGTTTTCGAGACGAGGATACCCGTGCCGACCGCCAGCCCGAGTTCACACAGCTTGATATAGAGATGAGTTTCGTCGAGGAGGAAGACATTATAAACCTGCTTGAGGAACTCTTTACCAGCCTTATGGAGAAGATTAGGCCCGACATACGATTGATGAAGCCTTTTCCAAGGCTCACCTACGACGAGGCGATGAAGCGTTACGGGACTGATAAGCCGGATTTGCGCTTCGGTATGGAGATAAGAGACCTGTCCGATATTGTCGCCCACTGTGACTTTGGCATCTTCAGCTCTGCCATAGCTCAAGGGGGCAGAGTAAAAGGTATATGCGCCTCAGGCTGTTCCGGCTATACGCGCAACCAGCTCAACGAGCTGAACGAGCTGGCTAAGGATTCCGGTGCCGTCGGGCTGGTTACCATTCAGATGGAACCCTCTTCGGGCAACCTGGATGGCTTAACAAAAGAAATGGTGAAATCGGTGGCGGCTAAGCACCTCACCATGGAACAGATAAAAGAAATAGTCGTTCGCCTGTCTGCCAACCCGGGGGACCTCCTGCTTATTATCGCAGGTGTGGATAGCCTGGTCAGTACAGTGCTGGATAAACTGCGTCTCGAGATGGGCCATCGGCTTAAACTGGCACCTGCTGACCTGTTTGCCTTCTGCTTCATTGTGGACTTCCCTTTGTTAAGCTGGGACAGAGGGCTAGGGCACTGGCAGTCAATGCACCATCCCTTTACCTCGCCAAGGGAGGGGGATATTCCCTTGCTTGATACCGAACCGGGGAAAGTATACGGACGGCACTATGACCTGGTGCTTAACGGCTGTGAAATCGCCGGCGGCAGTATCAGAATACACACCGATAAGCTCCAGAGCAAGGCCTTTAAGCTGATGGGATACAGCGAACAGGATATAAGCCAGCGTTTCGGGCATATGCTGGAGGCATTTAACTACGGGGCACCGCCCCACGGCGGAGTAGCCGCCGGCATTGACCGTATCCTGATGTTGCTGGCGGGCGAGGAGACCATCAGAGAGGTAATTCCATTTCCCAAGAACCAGAACGCCGTTGATCTGCTATTCGAGGCACCATCACCCGTTGACGAGGAACAGCTTGTCGATTTGCATCTGTGTCTAAGAGAGGAATAATATTACTAAGGGATAGGAGAAATTAATGAAGGTAACAAATAACAAAACGGAGAAGAGGACGGCTTATTTAACCGTTGAGATGGAGCCAGCCGAGGTAGAGGAGTATCTGGAAAGTGCCTATAAGCGTATGGTTGACAAGGTTGATATACCGGGTTTCCGCAAGGGTAACGCACCCAGAGAGGTACTGGAGAAACATGTGGGCAGGGATAAGCTGTTTGAGGAAGCCAATAAGGAACTTATGCCCAGAACATGTAGTCGGGCCATCAAAGAGCAAGGGCTTAAGCCATTGACCCAGCCCATGGTAAAAGTGACCCAGGAAGAACCGTTGGCGTTTGAGATGGTGGTGCCGCTGGTACCCGTAGTGGAAATCGGCGACTACCATAGCATAAGGATGCAACCGGAACCGGTAAAGATTACGGATAAGGATATCAATAGTGTTCTGGAACAGATACGCCAACAGTATGCTACCCATGAACCGGTGGACCGCCCGGTAAAGACCGGGGATATTATTACTATTAATATCGAGGGCACTGTTTTAGAATCCCCTTTTATTAAGAAAAATGGTGTTCAGCTTAAGGTTGTGCCCGAATTCCCTCCAGAGATACCGGGTCTTTCCGACCATTTCATTAGTATGAAAAAGGACGAGGAAAAAGAATTTAAACTCAAGCTACCGGAGAGCTACCCCAATAAGTTGTTGGCTGATAAAGAAGTCCTTTTCAAGACCAAGGTTCTCGAAGTGAAGGAAGAGAAGCTGCCTGAACTTGATGATAATCTAGCCAAAATGATTGCCCCGAATGTTAAAACAATGGATGCACTCAGGGAACAGATAGCCAACAATATGAAATTAGATTATGAACAGAAAGCCAATATAAAGTTTGAGGAAAAACTGGTCACTACACTGATTGAGAAGAGCAATCTGGAAATCCCGCCTCTTATGATAGAGTCGGAGGCTAGGTATTTAATCGAACAGGGTCTTCAGGAATTACAGTCGTCCTGTAAAACTAAGGAGGAGTATGAAGAAAAACTCAAGCAGCTATCGATGGAGCAGGTTAAGGAGCGCTGTCAAGAGTTAGGCGAACGCAGAATTTACTGGAATCTGGCTTTATCAGAGGTTGCCAGAGCAGAAAATATTGAGGTCAGCGAAGATGAGATTACAGAAGAAATTGAAAGTATGATTCAAAGTGTCACCGGAAAAGAAAAGGATACGCAGCGCCAGTACTTGAACGAACCACAAAACCGTGAGAATGTCATAGGTATAGTGAGTGCCAGGAAAACCGTCCAGCTATTGACAGAGATAGCTACCAGCCCGGATAAAAAGGGAAAAAAGAAGCGAAAGGAGGCAAAATGAACAGCCAACCAATGAATGTTATCCCTATGGTGATTGAAAGCGGCGCCCGGGGAGAAAGAGCTTACGATATTTACTCCCTTCTCCTCAAGGAGCGCATCGTCATGCTGGGTATGCCTATCAATGACCAGGTAGCCAATATTACCATTGCCCAGCTTCTCTTTTTGGAGCGTGAAGACCCGGATAAGGATATTCAGCTCTATGTTAATTGTCCTGGCGGTATCATTGCCGCCGGGCTGGCTATATACGATACCATGCAGTTAATACGCCCCGATGTATCCACTATCTGTGTTGGCATGGCTGCCAGTATGGGGACGGTGCTCCTCTGTGCCGGCGCCAAGGGGAAACGCTTTGCCCTGCCCAATTCCACAATACACCTGCACCAGGCGGTTGGCGGTGCTCAGGGGCAAGCCTCCGATATTGCAATCGCCGCCCGTGAGATTATGCGGCTACAGGAAATTATACGTGGTATTCTGGCCAACCATACCGGGCAAACGATGGACAAGATAGTACACGACACCGACCGTGACTTCTACCTCAATCCCCAACAGGCATTGGAATATGGTATTATTGATGAGATATTGAACAAACCGTCCGAGGAAACAGCCAAAGAGAAGAAAAAGAAATAGCAGTAGCCGTAGCCGTAGCTATAGATGTTCTTTATAGAGATCAGCGTATTTCTGTGCAAGCCGGGTGGGGGTGGGTAATCCCTGTCTGGCACCAATTTTGGAGATTTTGAATTGTGCTGTGATGTCTCCCAAGCGACCACATTCTTCAAGCCCCCTGTCATTGAGCAGCCCGTAAAGGAAACCTGCGGCAAAAGCGTCACCGGCGCCAGTGGTATCTACGGCGATTGTTTCTGCCCGGTTGGCCGGTTCGATCAGATATTCAATGCCAGCGTCTCTGATATAGCAAACAGCAGGCGAAGCCTTATCGCCGGTTAGCCCCTTGCACTTACCCAAGGTAACGACAACGACCCGACAGCCCTGTTGGCGGCAGGCCTCGGCGCCTTTATTGAAGTCCTCACCGGTAAGCTTCTGCACCTCGTTGCGGTTGATAAAAAGAATATCGGTCCTGGCTAGTATCGGGGCCAGGGCCTTAAGCCCTCTGGCGACATATAGCTCCCCGGGCGAGAAGCTGAGCCTGACCGAAGGTGTCAGCCTGTTCACCAACTCCAGAGATAGCCGGAACTGACTGTCGTCAACAAATGAGGAGAGGTGAAGCAGATTTACCCGATTTATATAAGCTGGGTCAAGGTCATCATCACTCAGCAGGCTATTGGCACCGGGTATGACATATATAGAACGCTTCCCCGAACGGTCACTGAGGCATAGTGTCGAGCCGGTTTTTACCCCCTGCTTTACCGAGATCTGGCTGGTATTAACACCAACCTTCTTAAAATCGTCTATTATTAGCCTGCCCTCATCGTTGTCGCCGACGGCACCGGTAAAACCGGTGCCAACGCCTAACTTGGCAAGACCGTAAATAGTATTGGCTGCCGAACCACCGGGGAAATACCCCGCCTCCTCGACCACCGCTTCGCCGTCATCAAGTATACGCCCCACATTATATATATGGTCTATATTCAGCGCCCCCAGCCCGATGACTTTAATATTATTCATCATAGTATTACCCGGCTAGCCCAGTTTTCCGGCTTCCTTCCTGACCAGGCGTCTCATTCTCTTATGAAGTGCGATAACATCGTATATATCACCCTTAGAAGATAGCCAGTGGAAATTATTCCGGTTATCGTTGTCAACAGCTTTCGCCCTTGCCCTCACCGTTTTCTCAGCTTCCTCCCGTCCTCCTTCCTGCCATGCTTTGAGTACTGGCGCAAGGTCGCCGACATTTATGGATGCCAGGCCCATAGTGGCGTAGGGTAGGGCATACTGGTTGGCATTAAAAGCCACCGCCAAACCTCCAGCGTTATCTACCTCCTTGAGCATCCTGAAATCGGTGATGCTATCACCGATCACCACCCAGCAGGACAGGGGCTGACCCATTCTCCGGGAAAAGCTCTTAAGCGCCGCCGCCTTGCGCCTGCCGCCCACCGGTTTGATCTGCCTTATCGCCTGGCCAAATTGGGTTCTCGGCAGTAATTTCAAGAAGAAACTGTCCAGCTTTTGCTTGATTATGCTATCATCGGCTTTTATAGCTAGTATATCCTGCTCGGTCTGCTCCAACAGGGCAGTGTCATCTTTACATAAAGTTATTTTTAACTTATCAAGTCTGAACTTTGTGCAGGCGATATTTCTTTTTACAATGCCCAGATCTCGGGTAATATGGTTGGCATACTGCTCGTAGGTTGTAGTGATGCAGAAGACCTCCCAGCCGCTATACTTGAGCGAGGAGATGAGTTCCAGGGCACCATCGTTGAGTGTAGCCCTGGTCGCCGAAGCAGCAATGTCAGCCTCCGAGATGTTGTGCAGTACCAGAAAGGGGACTATCAGCGCCAGGGTATCTCCCGGTTCATAGTCTTCTCTGCCTTCCATCGTCAGCAGGTCGTCATAGCGGCTGATAACCTCAAAGATCTGGTCGCCATTGGGAATCAGTTTCATCAGGTCGTAGGCGTTGTCCTGGGGCGATAGCGGCCCCTCAAGATCAAAACAGATAGGATTCACGGTTATTTGTCCCTTCCACTAGTTTATCTATGCCATCGGTCAGATTATAGCCGTTTATTGGTTTTACCTCAGCGTCAACTACCTTACCATTGTCTATCTTCCCCTTCCCCTGGCTGAAAGCCTTCATCGTAGACACTATCAGCGGGAACTCTCTCTTGAGTCCCTGCTCACGAATAAGCTGGAAAAGGGTATTATTATCACCCTGGCTTCTCTTGATCTCATCTATGCCTTTGCTTTCTATTTCACGCCAGTAGTTATCGAACGGCTCGCCGGTAATCGGGAAGGTGCAGTATGTTACCACAGGACCCCTGTCCAGCTCAGGGGTTACCAGATGCATCATAGCCCCGGTCTCCCCGGCTTTTCTCTCTATCAACTGCCAGATTACCTCCTGCCAGGTGCCGGCAGGTCCCCCGGGGGCCGCCGGGTGAAGGTTAATCATGTTATATCGCAGGCACATCTCCTCGCCGACGATCAGCATATAGCCAGCAAGGACACACAGGTCGGGGTGGAAGTTCTTGAGCCTGTCCATCACTTCACGATCATAGTCAAGCCGCCACCGGGGCAGAGCCTCTCCCTGTCGGCTGTCGTCTCTGCCGTCTTTGAACTTCAGGTAGGAGTAGCAGACGAGCGGTATATGTAAGCTGTCGACCAGTTTCAGAAACAAATCGCTATCGACCGACTCGCCGGGTTCGCGGTTGCAGAAGACGAAGGCAATCTCGGCTTCAGTCTCACCCTTTTTCAGGCTACTGTAGGAGGTCTCAAGGAGCTCCCGGGCGGCTTTGTCTCTACCTGTGGAAAACCAGCCGAAGTGATACATTCCTTATTTCCTCAGTTTCTTCTTTATCCTGTTACCCAGGCTTATAAAGTGAAAAAGCGGGTTTGTCCTTTTCCCACAAACCCTTCCC
>DAOUSH010000130.1 GCA_030627335.1 Dehalococcoidia bacterium
ACACCCCATTTCTTCTGTTTGCGTAGACGCTCAACCAATATTTTTGCTTGTGTACTCTTGCCGCTCCCTTCCCCTCCCTCAAAAGTAATAAATAAAGACATTATTATAACAACCCCTCACCCTTTATTTTTGTTAACCCTATCCCCTTTACTCTTCTTTATAAATCTTTACCCGTCGGTTGGGCTCTTTGCCCGTGCTCTGTGACAACAGGACATTCCTTTCGGCTACTAGGTGCTGCAATCGCCGGATGTAGGAACTCTGGGGGTTGAGTTCCACCGCCTCCTGGCCGTTCAGTACCTGGCTGGTTGCCTCTTCGGCTTCTTTTATCGCCAGGCTGAGTGCGTCTGATTTAGGACCGCTGCTAATGGTAGCTTCTGTGGGCTGAATGGTTGCCAGCAGTTGCCTTAATTGCAGCGAGGTATGCTTTCTCAGGACGTAGATGGGCAGGTTAGCCACCTCGGCGTCCCTGATTATCTGCGGTCTGCGGCGGTAGTAGCTTTTGGAGGTTAACAACAGGTTGGCTTCGCTCAGGTTGTCGACTAGCTCTAAAGATAGATGCATATCCTTGGCTATCTGCACCAGCCGCCCGCGGTTTATACCGAAGGGGTATAGCTTGGGCAGAACACGTTCCGAAGCGTTTTCCGTAGTAGCCGGCTTTTCTATGGCGGCCTTTCTGGCTGCTTTGGCAGGCTCTTCACGCTTTACTACGATCTCCCCGCTCTCGTCCAGCCAGCGGGTTTCGGTGGCACTGGGTTGTCCGCGCAGAGCGGAGTCGACTGCCTGGCTGACGTCGGGGTGAACAGCCACCTTATCCCTATCCTGGATTTCAACAACAATGTTGAATGTCGGCGGCGACATACGCTCAAGTATCGTTTTTTGCGTTCTCCGCCGTTTGGCTTCTTCATCGCCCAGGGTTACCGCCTGGATGCCGCCGATAAGGTCGGACAGAGTCGGATTTATTATCAGGTTGTCCAGTGTATTGCCATGGGCGGTGCCGATTAGCTGTACGCCACGCTCGGCGATGGTTCGTGCTGCCTGAGCTTCAAGCTCGGTGCCGATCTCGTCGATGATGATTACCTCCGGCATGTGGTTCTCCACGGCTTCAATCATAACCGCGTGCTGCATGGTGGGGGTGGCTACCTGCATCCTCCGGGCATGCCCGATAGCTGGATGGGGGATGTCGCCGTCGCCGGCTATCTCATTTGAGGTGTCAACAATGACGACGCGTTTTTTGATGTCGTCGGCTAAGACCCGGGCGGCTTCGCGGAGCATGGTCGTCTTGCCGATTCCCGGTCTGCCTAGAAGCAAGATACTCTTGCCCGACTGGACAAGGTCCTCAATGATCTTGATAGTGCCAAAGACGGCGCGACCGACGCGGCAGCTAAGCCCAACGATGCGCCCCTTGCGGTTTCTTATGGCTGAGATACGGTGCAGGGTGCGCTCTATCCCGGCACGGTTGTCGTCACCAAAGATACTGATGCGGGAGGTGACATAATCAATGTCCTCCTGGCTCACTTCCTGCGGGCTGAGGATAATTTCCCGGTGGGGGAAACGGGCTTCTGGTGGACGACCCAGGTCAAGGACTACCTCCAGCAGTTCGCTGACGTCCTCCTGCCGGCATAGCGGCTGGCGGATATGTGGTGGCAGTATGTTTAGCAGAGCGTCAAGGTCGTCGTTTGTTACCTTTGGCAAAGGCGTCCTCCGTAGATTACTACCATCCCCTCGGTGACAGTAGTTCCTTATCGGGGATTTGCTTTATATCCAGCCCGGGCATAGCCTCCCCCAGCCCCTTTGATACCTCGGCAATGACCTGGGGATCCTGGTAGTATGTGGTAGCTTTAACGATAGC
>DAOUSH010000051.1 GCA_030627335.1 Dehalococcoidia bacterium
CCACCCGATACCGCGCATCATTCCCGTGCCCTTAAAGTCCTTCTCCCAGTTCTCATAGCTGCCGAAGTCCTCGGCTAGCTTCCTGGACAGCCTGCCCGACCTGTCGCGGTCTTGCCCGCCGCCTAGATTGCCAAAGTAGTACTCGTGCAGACGCATACCGTTAAACTCAAAGCCGAAGCGTCTCTTCAGCTCGGCATACTCCGGCGTGCCCACCCTGCCCTCTTTCACCATGGAAGCCAGCAATGCCAGCAGCTTGTTGGTGTTGCTGACATAGCCCTGGTAGAGGGTAAAGTGGTTGGTGAGCAGTGTTTCACTGAAACCCTCCATACCTATCAGGCCACTGAAGTCTCTTGCCGTATAAACCAGCGTTATTGCCTCCTTTAATTGCTCCGGTAATTCAGCTATGAAACATTGCGGTGCAGAAACAGTGGTTTTTCAGCGACTTATAAGTCCCAGAAGCTCTTCAGCTCTTTATAGTCGATTAGCCCGCCCATTGCTATATTGGCTACATTGATGCCCGCCTCTACCGCCGCCGCTACCGGGTTCAAGCCACCGGTAAGCACCATGCCAACCTTATTCAGCCCTACCGGCACCTCGCACATCGGCTTGCCCACCTCCCCCATCATGGTCAGGCCACCGATACCGGCTTCTCCCAGCTTTTTCATAACTACTTCCACCACCGGGATACTCACAGCCTGAACCTCGCGGAAGTTAGCCAGCATCTTACCGCTGCCACTGCTGATCACATCCCTTATGCTGGTCATCCGGCTGGCAATTAAAATCTCGGACGGGTCCAGAGAGGAGCCGGCATATTCTATCAGCTCGGTAAAGCGCCACGGCTCATCGTTCTTCATCTGAAGGAGCCCGCCAAACCTGGAATCCATAGGGACACCCTCTTTAAGCAAAGCCCCGTTGACGACGATGCTACAGACGGTAGCCAGGCCCGTATTGCCCTCTGGCACCAGTATATCTCCCAGCCTCTCCCCCTCCTCAGCCACCGCCACCATGTCGCTAACGCACAGCTTTGCCTTAAAGGCACCAGCCATCGCCCTCAAGGCTGACTTGAACCTTTCCCGGGGAAACATCGAGATGTTTATCGGCACCATTCCCTGCCGCTGGTCCGGGTCAAACGAGGTCTTGTAAGCCAGCAACTCAATCTTATCAATGACAAAACCCACTTTGTCGGCAACCATAGCGTTCTTCAACTCCTCAAGCCCCTGCCGGGTGATATCCCGCCCGTCGCGGCGGCTTACTTTTTGAGTCAGGCCTCTCTCGTCCAGCAGCCTCAGGTGATACCTGACCGCCCTCTCCGACAGCTCAATATTATACTTGTCCTTCAACCTGCGGGCAATGATGTTACTGCCGATAGCCCCCGGATGGTCGCCCAGTATTCTTAAGATGGCGACCTTTTCCCTTTCCACCTCATGGCTCTCTTCCCCTATCATCAATGCCACCTCCTATACCGAAACAGGTAATGTTATATCTGCTTTACCTGCCCTCAAGGATTGCCATCGCTTCATCACGGTTGTCATCCATGACATAGGGTATACCGGACACACGGGTGCACTCCTCGGTCAGGGACATCAGCTCACCACGCGTTATTGCCGGCACGTTGAAGCACCTGGCGCCAGCCATCAACTGCTGCAGCCCTATCCTTAACTTCTCTGAATAACTATAGATGCCGATTGCGCCCAGAGGGATTTTCTTAATCTCCTCGGAGCCGACTATCCCCTTGACGTCCTCGTAGTTAATGAATATCTCTTCTACCGTCGAACCGAACTGGCCAACGGTGTTGGGCAGCTTGCCTTCCTTGAGCCAGTTGGCTATGTTTTTACCGACCATACCCGGAATCATCAGCGCTCTGCCCATACATATCGCCCTGGTGAAAGGCGCTCCCAGAGCCAGGGCTTTGAATACGTGGTCTTCACTGCTGAAACCACCGGCAAAGGCTAAATCTGGCACCCTCTCACCCCTGTCTGCCAGCTTTTGGGCAAACTCGCAAGCAGCCGAGTGCAGATAGATGCTGGGAACCCCCCACTCCTCCATCATCCGCCACGGGCTCATACCGGTGCCACCGGGGGCGCCGTCTATGGTCAACAGGTCTATTTTCGCCTTAGAACACCACTTGAGAGCCATCGCCAGCTCGCGCAGTCCGTAAGCCCCGGTCTTAAGGGTGACACGCTTGAAGCCGAGGTCCCGCAGACGCTGTACCTCAGCAAAAAAGCCTTCTTCATCTACAAAGCCGAGGCGGCTGTGCCTCTCGAACTCCTTCAAGGCGCCATCCTTGAAGGCTGCCTGGTTAAGCGGGCCGGAAGGGTCCGGTGTAATGATATAGCCACGCTTCTGCAATTCTAAAGCACGCTCCAGGCTGTTAACCTTAATCTCACCGCCGATGCACTTGGCACCCTGCCCCCACTTAAGCTCTATGGTATCCAAACCGTGCTTGTTAAGGACATACTCGGCGACGCCCAGCCTGGTGTCTTCAACGTTCATCTGAACCAGAATCTCACCGTAGCCGCTGTGGTAATGCCGGTAGACCTCAATCCGCCGGTCCATATCCGGCGACAGTGTAACCTTGCCGCTGGCATTACGCTCAAGCTGCGGGTCTATACCACAGACATTCTCGCCGCAGACACAGGTTATGCCGCTGATGGCGGCGCCGACGGCAAAATGCTCCCAGTTCTTGCGGGCTATCTCGGTCGAGCCGAGAGCGCCGGTGAATATGGGCACCTTCATTTTTACTTTTTTGTCCCACCCGTATTCCGTTTCCGTGTCCACAGCCGGGAATATAGCCGTATCCGGGTCGCCGATTACGCCTTCGGGGAGCCCATTAGCCCCCATGGCATATCCGTGGATACTGAAGTGGGAATAGTCCACGGGGTAGTTTTTATCACCCCCGGCGGTTATCTCCCCGAATGGCCCGGGATAAATAAGCTCCCGCCCGCGGAAGGAGGCTTTGAAAACCTCGCAGTTGCCGGTACATCCATCAATGCAGCGGGTGCACAGCCCGCTCATCGGCACTACGCTCCTGGAACGGTTGGTGGTTCGGGTAGCGTCGTTGGCATTTGGTCTTTGCAGATTCATATTTTTCCCTTTCTATTGTTTTTTAATATACAGCTATTCCCTTTTCCTTAAGGTATTGCTTTGCCTCAGGAATAGAGATTTCGCCGAAATGAAATATCGATGCCGCCAGCACCGCCGATGCCTTGCCCTCAACGACAGCCTGGTACAGGTGCTCCAACGTGCCGGCACCGCCGGAAGCGGTTACCGGTATCTTTACCGCCTCAGCCACCGCACGGGTCATCTCTATATCGTAGCCGTCCTTGGTGCCATCAGCATCCTTGCTGGTAAGCAGTATTTCCCCGGCACCCAGTCTTTCCACCATCTTCGCCCAGCTGACAATATCCATTCCCGTCGCCTCCTCACCACCACTGACAACCACCTCCAGCCTGGGCAGACCGCTTCCCGGTGCGTTCTTCCTGCCATCAATGGCTACCACCAGTTTTTCCGGGCCGAACTGCTTACTGGCTTCCTTTATAAGGGCGGGTTCTCTCACCGCCGCCGTATTTATCGATACCTTATTGACACCGAGCTTAAACAGGGCTTTCATATCATCGGTATTCCTGATACCGCCGCCGACGGCAAAGGGGACAGTAACCTTCTCGGCAACCCTCTTGACCCATTCCAGCATCGTGCCTCTGCCCTCAACCGTAGCCGCTATATCGAGGAAAACCAGCTCGTCAGCCCCCTGCCGGCAATAGGCGACAGCCGCCTCAACCGGGTCGCGGGCGTCTCTCAGATTGATAAACTTTATCCCTTTGACCACCCTTCCCTCTTTTATGTCAAGACACGGTATAACCTTTACTGCTTTTTCCATTCTGCCCTCATATTTATCTTTATTTACGATAAGTATTATATCGGCAATCGCTTACCGTTTACCATATTAAAACAAATGCACACACATTGTCAAGATTATTAATATAGTATAGTATTACACTCAGGAGAACAGCACATTGAGCAACGATAAACAGATTAGCAACGAAATCCACCTTCGGCATCTTACTGTGGATGAGGCCCTCCTCAAGCTGGATGAATACCTGAATGACGCCTTTATGGCTGGAATAATCTATATTCGGGTTGTTCACGGTAAGCGAGGAGGGGTGTTGCGACAGGCTGTACGTGAATATCTGGCGAAGCATTCACTGGTAAAGTCATACCGCCCCGGCGCCTATGGGGAAGGAGAACACGGCGTCACTATAGCAGAGCTGGTTTATAGATAGCCTGCGTTCGTTGAAAGACAAGGCTTTTTTAGTTATAATAACCCTGTATCTTGGTGAGTGTGGCCTAGCGGTTAAGGCGCCAGGTTGTGGCCCTGGAGATCGAGGGTTCAAATCCCTTCACTCACCCCATCACTATAGAACACAGCTAACCACAAAGGCTACCACCTACGGGTAGCGGCACGGGGAGCGGCAAAAATACCGGCTACGGCTTGAGCGTGAGCCTATAAAGTGTTTAGTTGTTGCTGACTACACATTTTGGCTGATTGTTCAAAGGAAAAACAGTAAAAGAAGCCCAAACCGGGTATATCACCGGGCAGGTGTTGACCGTTGACGGCGGCATGACTTGATGGCTTGATTACTGGATCAAAACGCTTTAGAAACAGAGAGGGAGTCCCCGAAGGGACTCCCTCAAACGCTGATTATTATACTTTGCTGTGACTTATCACGGCACCCGCGTGGCGCTCCACGTCCCCACTTCACCAAGTGTAGAGGTCCAGGTACCACTTATACTATTGCCGTCGCCTGCCACAGTTCCAGTTAGAGTGGCCACATAACCGACAAGGACTGGAG
>DAOUSH010000123.1 GCA_030627335.1 Dehalococcoidia bacterium
ATTACTTTGGCAGTCTGGAAGATGCCTGGAAGGCAAATTCTGTTGAGTTGAGTCGCTCAGGTCTTGATAAGAACTCGGTAAGAACCATCAACGAGCGGAGGAGCAGGATTTCCCCGGACGAAGAGATGGAGAAGCTGGAGAGCTTCGATATCAAGGTGCTTAGCTGGCATGACGATGATTACCCTGCCCGCCTCAAGGAGATATACGACTACCCACCACTGCTCTATATTCGGGGCTCGATACTTGACGAAGACGAGTGGTGTCTGGCAGTGGTCGGCACCCGCAGACCTACCATCTATGGCAGACAGGTAGCCGAAGAGATGGCCACCGAGCTGGCCAGAAACAAGATAACCATTGTCAGCGGTCTTGCTAAAGGGATTGATACCATAGTCCACCAAAGTGCCCTTGACGCCGGTGGCCGTAGCATTGCCATTATGGGTGGCGGACTGGATACGGTCTACCCGGCTGAGAATACCGGTCTTGCTAAAAGCCTGCTCAAGCAGGGGGCTCTGGTCTCCGAGTATCACCCCGGCACCAGACCCAGGGCGGAGAACTTCCCGAGGCGTAACCGCATTATGAGCGGAATGAGCCTCGGTGTCCTGGTCATCGAAGCGGGAAAGAAAAGCGGAGCGTTGATTACAGCCCGCCTGGCACTGGAGCAGAATAGAGAGGTTCTCGCCATCCCCGGCAGCATATTATCACCAGCCAGCAGTGGCACCAACCACCTCATTCAGGAAGGAGCCAAACTGGTTAGCGACTACGCCGATATTCTAGAGGAGCTCAATCTGACAGCTGTAGCCCAACAGCTGGAGATGAAGGATATCATCCCCACCTCCGAAACTGAGTCCCTGATGCTCAAGCATCTGAGTGCCGAGGCTACCCATATCGACGAGGTCTGCCGTGCCAGCGGTCTGCCCATGTCGACAGTAAGCAGTACCCTGACTATGATGGAGCTAAAGGGTATAGTCAAGCAGGTGGGGGCGATGAATTACTCCCTTGCCCGGGAGGCGAGAGAGCAATACAGGGTAGAGATAGACTGAATGAAAAGGAAACTTGTAATAGTCGAGTCCCCAGCCAAAGCCAGGACGCTTGCCAAGATTCTGGGCAAGGGTTACAGCCTTAAAGCATCGCTGGGCCATATCAGAGACTTGCCCCGGAGCCGGCTGGGGGTGGATATAGAGCACAGCTTCGAGCCCAAATATGTTGTGCCCCGTGATAAAAGCAAGACAGTGCGTGACCTTAAAGAGGCGGTGCTGGGGGCGGCGGCGGTCTATCTGGCTACCGACCCCGACCGCGAGGGCGAAGCCATCGCCTGGCACCTGGCTGAGGTGACCAGGAAGAATAAGATACCCTATCGCCGCGTCGTCTTCCATGAAATAACCAAGCAGGCTATCGAGCGCGCCTTCAAATCTCCCCGAGTTATAGATATGCAACTGGTGAACGCCCAGCAAGCCCGGCGCGTCCTGGACAGGCTGGTGGGTTACAAGATAAGCCCGCTTCTATGGCGCAATGTAAGAAGGGGTTTATCGGCTGGCCGGGTGCAATCGGTGGCGCTGAGGATTATCGTTGACCGGGAGCGGGAGATTGAGCGATTCGTCCCGGTAGAATACTGGACCATAGAAGCCGAACTGACCAAGGAAGCATCCGCTGAAAAATCGCTCTTCCGGGCTACGCTGGTCGGGCTGACCGACGGCACCAAGCTGAAAATTCACCGCCAGGAAGAAGCGGAGGCAATCAAGGGGGAGATGGAGAAAGCCGACTATAGCGTTATTAAGGCGAAAACGAAGAAGGTGACCCGACAGCCGGCACCGCCGTTCATAACCAGCACCCTGCAACAGGAAGCCTGGCGAAGGCTCCATTTCAGTGCCAAGCAGACCATGGCTATCGCCCAGCAGCTCTATGAAGGCTTGCCGGTAGGCGACGAAGGCAGTGTCGGCCTCATTACCTATATGAGGACCGATTCCATCCATGTCGCCCGCTCGGCAATAACCGAAGCCAGGGACTTCATAATCAGCAAATACGGGGCTCAATTCGTGCCGGCGCATG
>DAOUSH010000041.1 GCA_030627335.1 Dehalococcoidia bacterium
AAGAAAAGAGCCGGAAGAGGAAATCTAATCTTCCAGGGTAAGGTGCTCTACAATGTCTGACCTGGCTTCGGTCAAGGTAGTGGTTTATGGCTCGGTGCAGGGTGTCTTTTTCCGCGACTTTACCTCCAGACGGGCTGAAGAGCTGGGCTTGACCGGCTATGTGTATAACCTCCCCGGCGGTAGCTCGGTGGGGGTCCTGGCTGAGGGGGAGAGGGCAAGACTGGAAAAGCTAATCGGCTACCTCAAGACGGGCCCGCCCCGCGCCGTAGTGGAAAGAGTAGAGGTCAACTGGTCACCGCCTAGCGGTAGCTACTCTCGTTTCGTTATAAGGTACTAGTTCCGCCCGGCAATACTGCGGTCTTAAAATACCGGGCTTCCTATATTTCAAATCCCTCCCTGGCTTCTTCAATCAAACCGAGGTAGTCCGCCCTGATACCCAGTGCCTGCGACGCCTCCAGGTCAACCTGGTAGGGCTCGCCAACGAATATCTTACCGCACTCCTCAACCTCACCCTTGGTGGGTTCCCCCTGGCTTATGAACTTCTGCTGGGCTTCTATAATCCCCAGGTCGAATGGCAGAGTAAAATAGAGGTCTGTCAGCACCTTCTCTATGCCCAGGTCAAACAAATCCTCCCAGCCGCCCCGCGAGCCGTCGCCGTACTTACCGCTCGGCAGCAGGCTAAACAGGTTCATTATACTCAGGTTCCCCACCCCCCGGACAACCTTCAGGGGAGCCACAGATATCAGATAATCGCTTGACAGGACGACATTGGGCACCCAGAAGGTAGGCACCACCAGCGACTTTGACAGGGGATTATCCACCTCAACCCAGATACAATCCTTTACATCCAGCGTCAATACCCTGGGGAAATCGTAGCCCAGAGCCTGGTACATCGGGTATATCGGTCCTCCTCCAGGGGTGCCGTCGAGCAGCAGTATATCGGCGTCACTAATCTGCCTGATGCCCTTTATTATCAGCGACAGTATCTCCCGGCTGGTGGTTACCGGATACGATACCGGGTAACCGGCGCTGGGTTTTATCAGGACACGCCGCGCCCGGGATACAATCGGCGGCGCCTTAAAAACAAATTCCGAAGCTTCAAATATCAAAACTTACTCCTCAATCCAAACCTTTAATAAACCAGGACATAAAACTGTTCTATCATATCTCTAATCGGTGGATAGCAACGTTAAAGCCAGCCGAAGCCCTGTTCTATAAAGGGATAAACTCTTCCCTGAACCGGTAGCAAGATTATAAAAGAGGGTATCAATCATATACGGACACCAATAACGCCACTATCTAAAAGCTAGGGCTAGATACTTTCTGTTATATTAGTATTTTACCACCTGTGGTTGCTAACGCCTTTCTAACACCCTATGTGCAATCCCTGCCGCCTGCAAGGAAAATAAGGTTATATTCAAGGTATACATTATATCTCTATCACCCTTATATCTATTTTACCATTAAAGTCAAGACCTGTTAACCGGGCCATCGCCGTAATATCTTGTATGACGCCAGCCAATACAGTACTCCTTTGTTGCCCCGATAGGTGCGTGCTATAATCTTGGCTATGAAGGTCTCAGAGATGGGAGAGTTCCGGCTGGTCGAGCTCCTGGCCAGAATAGCTGAAGAAGGTCAGGGCAAACAGTCTGCCCATCGGCAACGGCTCGTTATCGGTATCGGCGATGATGCCGCCGCCTGGCGCAGTGATGCCTTGATAACTCTGGCTACCGTTGACTGCCTCGTTCAGGACGTCCACTTCACCCTGGATATGACCACCTGGAATGAGCTGGGCTGGAAGGCGCTGGCGATTAGCCTGAGCGACATTGCCGCTATGGGCGGCGTACCCCAATACGTAATAGTCTCGCTGGGTCTACCCGGCGATACCGAAGCAGACGATGTTGCCGACCTCTACCGTGGGATAATCAAACTGGGCAATAGGTTTGGTGTTGTCATCATCGGCGGCAACGTAAGCGATGCTACTATAGCTTTTATCAGCACCACCGTTCTCGGCAGTGCCACAGGACAGGATAATATCCTCACCCGCTCCGCCGCCAGAGCCGGCGACCGGATAGCCGTTACCGGCAACCTGGGAGCGGCCGCCGCCGGTATGAAGATGCTCAAGCAGAAGATGCCGCTTGGCCCTGAAGACAGTGCTTCTCTCAGGCAGGCTTTCCTCCGCCCCTGTCCCCGCATAGCCGAGGGGCAATTTCTGGCGGAGCAAGGAGTAAATGCGGCTATAGATATCAGCGACGGGCTGATTGCCGACTTGAGTCACCTTTGCCGGGCAAGCCGGGCCGGCGCCCGGATAGATATTGACCGCATACCCATTCACCCTGCCGCTAAAAACGGCTTCGGCGACAGGTCTCTGGAAATGGCACTGTCGGGCGGGGAGGACTACGAGCTACTGTTTACCGCCAGCACCGGGGTTATTGACAGGGTTAAAACCAGAGCCTCCTTTCCGGTAACGGTTATCGGCGAGGTCGTCGCCGATAAAACGGGCATGGTAACCCTGGTGGACAGGGAAGGCAGGCCATATAAGCCCGCCGGGACAGGGTGGCAGCACTTTGCCATGGGAAGCTAAACCAATGCCGTTATTAGAGCTAATCAGCCACAGCCCCGATGACACCCTCAAACTCGGAACCCGCATCGGCGAGCTAGCCTCCGGCGGTGATACCTTCCTGCTAGTGGGCAATCTGGGCGCGGGTAAAACCTGCCTTACTCAGGGCATCGCCCGGGGGCTGGGCATCGCGGAGCATACGCCCAGCCCGTCCTTCGTCCTGGTTGCCCGTTTTATGGCCGTCTGCCCCTATACCACATCGACTTGTACCGTCTTGATAACATAAACGAGATAGCCGACCTCGGGCTGGACGATTACCTATACGGCGACGGCGTGTGTGTAGTAGAATGGGCGGAAAAGGGCTTGAGCCTGCTGCCCCGGGAGCACCTGATGATTGAAATAGGCTACCTCGGAGACACCGATCGCCGCCTTCTTTTCCAGCCCGGCAGCCAGCGCTACCGGGAAATGCTATCCAGACTGAGGTCTATCAGGGAGTAGCTTATGCAACTGGCAATTGATTCTTCAACGGATACCGCCAGCCTGGCTATAACCCGGGGTAACGAGGTGCTGGCTGAATTGACCTGGCGCTGCGGGCGGAACCACTCCGTGGAGCTAATGCCCCGCCTGAGCCGACTGCTTGAGCAGGCTAATATAGACCTTAAGTCTATAAGTGGCATTATCGTCGCCCGGGGGCCGGGCAGTTTCAACGGACTGCGCGTCGGCATCAGCACCGCCAAAGGGCTAGCCTTCAGCCTGGGGGTACCGCTGGTTGGCATCAACACCCTGGAAGCAATCGCCTACAGCCATGCCGAGGCCGGCCTGCCCGTCTGCCCGATACTTAACGCCGGCCGGGGCGAGATTGCCACCGCTATATACCAACAGGAAGGCGGCAGGTGGCAGCAGATTACCGCCGAGCACATTTCTACAATTGACGCCCTGTGCGCAAAGATAACCGCTAGAACCATATTTTGCGGCGAACTGACCCCCGATGCCATTGACAAACTAACCGAAAGGCTGGGGCAAAAAGCGATAATACCACCGCCGGCTTCAAGGCTGCGCCGGGCTGGCTTCCTTGCCGAACTGGGACTGAAGCGATTACAGTCCGGTGACTGCGACCAACCTTCCACTCTACAGCCGATATACCTCAGGCGGCCACAGATTACCCAGCCTAAGAATAAAAACCGGGTGGCAAACCAGAAAAACAAGCCTTAAAGCGATACTGGTTGATAATAAACCCGTAAAACAGGATAATACCCGGGAAAGGATAAATATGGAAATGTCACTGGTTCTCATCAAGCCTGATGCTATGGAGCGAGGGCTGGCTGGCACCATCATCTGCCGCCTGGAAGGGTTGGGGCTCAAGCTGGTAGCCCTCAAGATGCTCCATATGGACAAGGCGCTGGCTGAAAGGCACTACGCCCCCCACCGGGAGAAGCCTTTTTTCCCCAGCCTGTTGGCTTACATCAGCTCGGCCCCGATTGCCGCCGCCGTCTTCGAGGGCGAAGGAGCGGTAGAGCTAATTAGAAAGGCTATGGGTGCTACCGACCCGGCCCGAGCTGAGGCGGGCACCATCAGGGCTGACTTCGGTCTGGATATAGAGCACAACGCCGTTCACGGCTCCGATTCGCCGGCTACCGCCGAAGAGGAAATCCGGCTGTTCTTTTCCGAGGACGAAATCTATAACTATCACCGTTAAGCCGACAACTCACTGAATCCGCACCACGGGGTTAGCCTGTTCCCACAGCCTGTCCATCTGGTAGTATTGCCTCTCAGCCAGAGAAAAGATATGGACTATGATCTCGCCGTAATCGATGAGCAACCACCCCGAATCCACCTCCCCCTCATGGTGATGGGGTAAGATGCCTTCCCTTTTCAGTGATTTGGCAATCTCATCATAAACGGCGTGCATCTGCCGGCTGGTATCACAGCTACAGATAACGAAATAATCGGCAAAACTGCATATGCCACGGGCATCCAGAAGCAGAATATCTATCGCCTGCTTATCGCTGGCTATCTCAACTACCTTATGAGCTATATCTATCTCTTCCAGAAGTAAAGCCTCCGAAAATATACTCTAAAGATATTATACCACAATCACGCCCGCGAGAAGCCCGAATCTGACTGGAGATACCGTCTATATAATCTCAACCAATCCCGCCGAACGTGCTATACTTAAGCGAAATGGCAGGGCTTCTCTTTGGCACCGCCGGCATCCCCTTCAGCACCCAGCCGCCGACCACCATAGACGGCGTCAAACGCATCGCCGAGCTCGGGCTGGGCTGTATGGAGATAGAGTTCGTCAGGGGGGTCTACCTGAGCGAGGCGGATGCCTATCTGGCCGCCAAGACAGCAGAAGATTACGGGGTCAGGCTATCCGCCCATGCCCCCTACTTCATCAATTTCAATGCCCACGAGCCGAGAAAGCTCAGAGCCAGCCAGGGAATCCTGTTAAAAGCCGCCCGTATCGCCTCGATATGCGGCGCCAGGAGTATGGTCTTCCACCCTGGCTTTTACCTCGGCGACCCGCCACAGGAGACCTACCAGACGATAAAGAAATACCTGGCGGAGGTGGTGTCGCAGCTCAAGCAGGAGGATAACCGGCTATGGCTCAGGCCCGAGGTCAGCGGTAAAGCCAGCCAGTTCGGCACCATCACCGAGATAGCCGACCTGTGCTCCGAGCTGGAAGGGCTGGCTCCCTGCATCGACTTCGCCCACTG
>DAOUSH010000120.1 GCA_030627335.1 Dehalococcoidia bacterium
GGCGGCGTTAAGCGGCGGCTGCGCATCATCGACTTCAGACGGGATAAAATCGGTGTTCCCGGCAGGGTTGCCGCCATTGAATACGACCCCAACCGCTCGGCGTATCTGGCTCTTATCTTCTATGCCGATGGCGACAAGCGCTATATCCTGGCTCCTTTGGGGCTGGGTGTAGACGATACCATAAAGTCAGGCGAGAATGCCGAATTAAAACCGGGCAATACCCTGCCCTTGAAATCGATGCCGGGCGGAACCATGATTCATAACATTGAGATGGTAAGTGGTAAAGGTGGTCAATTGGTACGCAGTGCCGGAGCCACCGCCCAGCTAATGGCTAAGGAGGGCGATTATGTCCTGGTGCGGCTGCCATCCGGTGAGATGAGGCGTTTCCGCAGTGATTGCACGGCTACCATCGGGCAAGTGGGCAATGTCGACCACCAGAATATCAAGCTGGGCAAGGCCGGCCGTAAACGATGGATGGGCTGGAGGCCCACAGTAAGAGGTTCGGCAATGAACCCATGCGACCACCCCCACGGCGGTGGTGAAGGCAGATCGCCGATAGGTATGCCGGGGCCCAAAACGCCCTGGGGTAAGCCGGCATTAGGTTATAAAACCCGGAAGCCGAAGGCTTCTGATAAAATGATTGTCAAGCGTCGAGGTAAGTAGGTAAAATGTCGAGGTCAATTAAAAAGGGACCAGCCGTTAACGCCAAGCTATTGAAGAAGGTGGATGCGGCCAACCGCTCTCAGCAGAAGGTGGTCATCAAGACTTGGGCGCGCTCGTCCACCATCATGCCCCAGATGGTGGGGCTCAATATCGGCGTGCACGATGGCCGCCGGCATGTGCCCATTTTCATCACTGAGAACATGGTCGGGCACAAGCTGGGCGAGTTCGCTCCAACCAGAACCTTCAGGGGGCACACCACCAGGGGAGAGAAGACTGCCCAGATCAAAAAGAGATAGGTGTTAGAGGTCTGTTTCAAGAAGGGTTATAATGGAAGTTAGAGCAGTAGCCAAGGATACCGGTGTATCGCCGCGGAAGGTGCGCCTTCTGGTGAATATGGTGCGGGGCAGAAAGGTTGAAGAAGCCCTGGCAATACTCCACTTTACTCCATCGCCGCTTGCCCGTGTCGTAGCCAAGGTGGTAAAATCAGCGGCGGCTAATGCCGAGAACAATTTCCAGATGGAGCCCGCGGATTTGAAGATTGTTAATATCTACGTCGATGAGGCAAAACCGATGAAGAGGTTCCGTCCCGTATCCCGGGGGCGGGCGCATAATATCATCAAGCGCTCCAGCCATATTACAGTCATCGTTGCCGAGGCGCAGGAGGTCTAATGGGACGTAAGGTTCACCCGGTTGGGTTCAGGATTGGCATCATACGCGACTGGCAGGCCAAGTGGTATGCCGACAAACATTACTCTGAGTTCCTCCACGAGGATTTGAAGATAAGAAATGCCATTAGCGATAAATATGTCGATGCCGGCGTCTCTCTGGTCGAGATTGAGCGTCAGGCACATAAGGTATCGGTATCTATCTACACCGCCCGGCCCGGCATCGTTATCGGGAGGGGCGGACAGCGAGTTGACGAAATCAAGAATTACCTTGAGAGCCTTATCGAAAAGAGGGTTCAGCTCAATATACAGGAGATTCGACAGCCCGAACTGGATGCTTTTCTGGTAGCCCGGTTGGTAGCCGATCAGATTGAGCGCCGTATTGCCTATCGCAGAGCTATGAAACAATCGCTTTTCCGCACCATGCAGGCTGGAGCTCAGGGAATGAAGATAAGCTGTTCCGGCAGGCTGGGTGGTGTCGAGATAGCCCGCCGCCAGACAATGCATCGAGGGCGGGTGCCGCTACACACGCTACGGGCTGATATCGACTACGGCTTCACCGAGGCACGTACCGCCCTGGGTCGTATCGGGGTCAAGGTGTGGATATACCGGGGAGACATTCTGCCGGAGCCTAAGGAGATAATAGCCGAGGAGATAATAGCCGAGGAGATAATAGCCGGACCGGAAGCCGTCGTGGCTACCGAGGCGGAACCAGCAGCAGTCGAACCAGAAGAAATACCATCACCACCGGTAGCTGAAGAGGCAATACCGATAAAAGCCGAAGTAAAAGAGGAAGCAGAAGCGAAAGCAAAGCCAGAAGCCAAGCCGACAAAACCGGGGGCAAAAAA
>DAOUSH010000126.1 GCA_030627335.1 Dehalococcoidia bacterium
CAATGCTACATATATGGCTACTGGAGAAGCTTATCTATCTTTTGTTGCAGGGCTGTTTCCGGCACGGCACCGACAACTGTATCTACAGCCTTGCCATCCTTGAAGAATATTAGGGTAGGGATTGACATAACATTGTAGCTGGCGGCTGTTTTTTGATTCTCATCGACATTTATCTTGCAGAACTTGAGCTTTCCCTTGTATTTTTCAGATAGGCTCTCGACTACAGGCCCAACTATGCGGCAAGGTCCACACCAGGGAGCCCACAGGTCAACCAGTGCTGGCTGTGTGGATTTTATTACCTCTTCCTCAAATGTTTGGTCGGTGACATTTACTACCATTAAAACTATCTCCTTTATATCTATGCTGTAACTATAGTAGGGTTTTATTCCCTTTGTGTCAAGGAAGCATGATACTCTTAGGGATTGCTCTAAAGGCTACCCGTTTTCCTTCAAAAATGAGACCAACCTCCAGGCGATGTTTTCGCAGAGCACAGTGATATCGTCGGTGGACAGGTAATCGGGGATGGTGCTGTCGAACAGGATACTGCCCTCGGGGGCAAGCTCGTCATCGCCCCGCCATAGGACCAGGGTTATTGGCACCCGGCTGAAGGCATTGATAGTGACGGCTACATCGCCATAGTCTGCTCTATGGGCGTCGAATATCGCCGCGGCGTCTAGCAATCGTTCCGGCTGATGGCCGAAGTTATTCAGCAGGGGCTTTATCGTTCTCTTGGAGAAATTTGAAGCGTAGTTGATACCTTCCGGCAGTTCCTTATAGGTGATTGCCTGGCCAGTGACAGGACTGCCCTTAGCCCGGTTCAGGTAGTGGAGTATCAGCAGTCTGTCCCTGAGGGCAATTGCCTCCTCGCTATACGCCAGGGAGAATTCTATATCCGGATGGCTGACCTGATATGTTTTGCCCAGGTGTTTGAGGATAATCGTTTTCCTGCCGCCTGTCAGCTTAAGCCGAGAACCGCTCTTCTGGCATTGCTGTTCCAGGTCTTTAACTCCGGCTAGCTGTTCACAGGCGAGTTTATAGGCAAACTGATAGCCATACTGGTAGTTCCTGTGGTCAGGTAGCGGCAAGGCTTTGTTGTCCATAATAGATTGTGGTTAGATTTCCAGCCACGAGTGTGAGTAGAGGGTCTCTCCGGTAAGAACCTTGACCGTTTTAACATACTCCATTTCCTTCCGGCTCAGTGAAGCCGGGTCGGGCTTGTCACCGTCCATTACCCGGTGTACCAGGCTGACTATCTCCGGCATCTCACCCCTGGCTATTTGCACCAGTTCGGCATCAAAGGCATCGACTATAGCCGAATAGAGCCCGTACTTCATCAGCATTATCATATAGGCGCGGTTGAGATAGGGCCTCAGGTGGGCCGGTGTGCCGTTGGATACATTGGACAGACCGACGATAGACTTGCACTCCGGGGCGATTTCGGTGAGCATGCTCATAAACTCCAGGCAGGCTTTTACCTGGTTTATCTCGACGCTGACCGGCGTGGCGATGGGGTCTATCCAGATGTTTTCACTGGCGATACCCATCTGATTGGCTTTGTAGATAAGGTCGACGGCGAGCATGCACCTCTCGTTGGCATCCCGGGGCATCCCCTCCACCCCCCAGAGGAGCCCTATCATATCGGTGCTGTACTGTTTGGCTAAGGGGAGAATCTTCTCCAGCCTCTCCGGCTGCAGGGAGACTGAGTTGATTAGCGCCCTATTTTTACAGGCTTTCAGCCCGGCCTCGGTAGCCACCGGGTTGGTTGTATCCAGCGATAGAGGCTTATCGCTGACCTTTTGTACCGTTTCAACCAGCCAGGACATTAGCTCGTCGCCAGCTTTGCGTGCCGGGCCTATATTCAGGTCAAGATAATCAACGCCAGCCCCAGACTCAGCTTTAGCCAGCTCCTGAATAGGCTTCGGGTTTCTCTCCTTCAGTGCTGGCCCGATAGTCACCGACATTACATTTATATTTTCCCCGACAAGTATCATAATCTCTCCTTATGCTCTCCATGC
>DAOUSH010000057.1 GCA_030627335.1 Dehalococcoidia bacterium
AAGGTGATGCTATAAAGGTTATGAAGGGCATGCCCGAAGTCAAGCCGGCGCCGGAGCCGAAATAATTGAATCTGTTCGAGGGTTAAATGGTTAAAACAAGACTGAAGATAATCCCACTCGGGGGGCTGGGTGAAATCGGTAAGAATATGATGGCGGTGGAATATGGGGAGGACATTATCGTCATCGATTCCGGGCTGATGTTCCCCGAAGAAGATATGCTGGGCATTGACCTGGTAATTCCTGACATCAGCTATCTATTGGAGAATAAAAGTAAGATACGGGGTATCGTTATCACCCATGCCCACGAAGACCATATCGGCGCCCTGCCCTATGTTCTGCCCCAGCTAGATGTCCCCGTCTACTGCAGCAAGCTGGCTAAAGGACTCATCTCGATAAAGCTCAGGGAGCGGAAGGCAGAGTTGCAGTCAAAGCTCAACGTAGTCCCGCCCGGCAGCCAGTTTACCCTGGGCAGGTTCGGAATCGAGTTCTTCCCTGTCTGCCACAGCATCCCTGATGCTATGGGGATAATCCTCCAGACGCCGGTGGGGACAATAGTGCACACCGGAGATTTTAAGATTGACTACACACCGGTTAACGGTGCGCCAGCCAACATTTCCCGGCTGGCGCAACTGGGGGCGCAGGGTGTTCTGCTCCTCTTTTCCGACTCCACGTACGCTGAATTGCCCGGCTATACCCCATCGGAGAGGGTGGTCGGTGAAGCCCTGGACCAGATAATGGCTAACACCCCGGGCCGGTTTATCGTCACCACCTTTGCCTCGCTGATATCTCGCGTGCAGCAGATTATCGATGCCGCCGCCAAGCACCAGCGCCGTGTTTTCATCGTCGGCCGCAGCATGATGGATACATCCAAGATAGCTCAGGAGCTGGGCTATCTCAAGGCGCCGGAAGGCGTCCTGGCGCGCATAGACGAATTGCACAATATGCCCCACGAGAAGGTGGTTATCATTACCACCGGCAGCCAGGGAGAACCCACCTCGGGGCTGGTGCGTATCGCCAACCGTGACCACCGCCATGTCAGTATAATTCGTGGCGATACCGTGGTTATTTCGGCGTCGCCTATTCCGGGTAACGAGTCCCTGGTCAACAGGACGATTGACAGCCTTTGCAAGCAGGGCGCACAGGTGTTTTACGATAAGGTAGCCAGAGTTCATGTCCACGGGCACGCCAGCCAGGAGGAGTTAAAGCTGGTGCTGAGCCTGGTCAAGCCCAAGTACTTCGTCCCTGTCCATGGTGAGTACCGCCACCTCAGTTTTCATGCCCAGATAGCCCGGCAGGTAGGCGTCCAGGAGGAGAATATCTTCGTCCTGGAGGACGGCGATATACTCGAGCTGGGGCCAGATTCGGGCAGAGTCACGGGCAAGGTGGCTTCGAGCAACGTATATGTAGACGGTCTCAGTGTCGGTGATGTCGGCGGCATTGTCCTCCGTAACAGGCAGATGCTGTCGCGGGATGGCATAGTGGTGGTAATAATCGCTGTTAACAAGCAGACGGGTAAGCTGGTAGGGCGCCCCGATATCGTGTCGCGGGGTTTTGTCGATACCAACGAAGCCAAAGATATGCTGGAAGAGAGCTGTAACCTGGTAGTTAAAATCATGGACCACGGTGGCAAGCACACGGCAGAATGGGGTTTTGCCGATAATAAGGTCAGAACGGCGTTAAGTAACTTCTACTACGATAAGACCAAGCGTCGACCGATGATTCTGCCGGTTATGGTAAAGGTGTAACCCGGAGGGGCTGGTATGGCAAGGGGCACTTCAGCCAGGAAGAAGGCTGACAGCAGAAAGAAACAGCGGTCTCGGGTTGATACTAATAAATCTAATAGAAAAAAGGCCGGGCCCGGGATTGGTGCGATAATTGGCGGATTTTTCCGCTTTTTATGGTTGCCATGGGTGCGGCGGTCAATAATACTGGTTGCTGTTCTGGCAGTGCTCTTCTGGCAGTGGGACAATATCGCTTCCTGGTTCGACGGGGTTGCCGAGAGCACCCTGGGGCTTTTCAGCTGGGGTCTGGTTCTTATCGCTCTGGCCGTTGTCATCGTAGCCGGCATTATATTCCGCAGACAGATATCAGCCTTTATAATTCGCTGGAAGCTGTATCAGTGGAACAAGTGGCTGGGAGTGGCCGCCTTCTTCTTTGCCGTCTGGGGGGTGCTGGCTCTTTTCGACCTCGGCGGGCGCTTCGGCGAGACGCTTATCGGCGGCGATGTCCCCATCGGCGTGCTCAGGGTTATTGGCCTGTTCGCCCTGGGAATTGTTCTGGTGATACCCAGATTGTGCTGGCGGGCCGTCAAGGGGCCGGTCTCCTGGCTGGTCGAGCTGTCCAAGATGCCGCCACCTCCTGCCAGGCCGAGACGTGAAGGGTCTGAGCCACCCCTTCCTTTTAAGCCAGCAGCCTATACCAGACCTGACAGTGATAAAGCTCCCTCCGGGAAGATAATCCCGCCACCGGTTCTGGTGCCGCCGGAAATCCCGCTTAGAGAGCCGGCGGCTGTTAAAGAAGCCGCCCCAGCCACGGCTTCAGCCATAGCGCCTGCTGTTGAACCACAGCGAGACCTGAAGCAGGTGGCGCAGGAGGTCTGGCGCAAGTACGGCGAATCGCCTTCCCTGGTTATTGTTGACGGCTGGCGACTGCCGCCGATTGATATTCTGGAGAAGACCACCGAAGTTGAGCTGGGGCAGGCCGATAACGCCCAGAGGGCGCAGATAATCTCGGACGCCCTGGCAAGCTATGGTGTCGACGCCAGGGTAGTCCAGATAAACGCCGGACCGACGGTTACCCAGTTCGGGGTCGAGCCGGGCTGGGACCGCAAGCTAAGAGAGGTAAAGGAAAAGGACAAGGACGGTAATCTGGTGGTAACCCAGAAGGAGCTGTCCCGCACCCGTGTCAAGGTGGAGAGAATCACCTCGCTGGCTAACGACCTGGCTCTGTCTCTGGCCGCCCCCAGCATCAGGATTGAAGCCCCGGTGCCGGGTAAATCCCTGGTCGGTATAGAGGTGCCCAATACGGTCTACAGCACCGTCAGCCTGCGCGGGGTGATAGAGACCAACGCTTATCAGAAGATTCTAGCCAAGTCCAATCTGGCGATAGCTCTGGGTAAGGGTGCCGGTGGCGAGGCAATCTCTGGTGACCTGGCTAAGATGCCCCACCTGCTTATCGCCGGCGCCACCGGGAGCGGCAAGACCGTCTGTCTTAATGCCATCATCTGCTGCCTGCTGATGTACAATACCCCTTTCAATACCAGGTTCATTATGATTGACCCCAAGCGGGTGGAGCTGACCTCGTTCAATAGCCTGCCCCACCTGACGGTGCCGGTTATCGTCGACACCCAGAAGGCGCTGAACACCATGCGCTGGCTTAACCAGGAGATGGACAAGCGGTATCAGAAGCTGGCTACCGAAGGGGCGCGCAATATCGAGAGTTACAATAAGAATAAACAGGGAAACGAAAGACTGCCCAACATTATCCTGATAATTGACGAGCTGGCTGACCTGATGATGGCCGGCTTTGATGAAGTGGAGCACATATTATGCCGCCTGGCTCAGCTTGCCCGGGCGGTCGGCATTCATCTGGTGGTGGCTACCCAGAGGCCCTCGGTGGATGTGGTCACCGGTCTCATCAAGGCGAACTTCCCCACCCGCATCAGCTTCGCCGTAACCTCCCAGGTGGACTCGCGCACCATCCTTGACGGCGGCGGTGCCGAAAAGCTGCTGGGCAGGGGCGATATGCTCTATATGCCCACCGAAGCCGCCAAACCCAAACGTCTCCAGGGGTGCTTTGTCTCCGATGCCGAGGTGGAAAGGCTGGTCTACTTCTGGGGCGGGCAGAAGGGTGAAGAGGCTCCATCACTTAAGATTGATGAACTGGTGCCGTCGGCAACCATTGGCAGGGGGGCGCCTTATCCCAGAGACCCGCTGTTGGAGTCTGCAAAGCAACTGGCCGAGGAATATACCCATATATCCACATCCTTCCTGCAAAGGAAGCTCCACATCGGCTACCCCCGCGCCGCCCGCCTTATGGAGCAGCTTGAGGAGGAGACGGGCAAGGCAATTGACGATGGTGGGGCGGAGGTTTAGGGGGTTAAGGTGTTTATCTCTTATTGTTGAACACTAAAGATAAAGTTTAAAGTCTTTATAACTTTCAGATAGGCGTCCATTAGGAGATAAAAAACGAACGAAGGGTCTTTTTGTATTATTCCATAAAGATTCAAAATCGTCCCATTTGGTAAGTAAAAGTTTTAAAACCTTTCGGGCATATTCTGAGCCGCTGGTAAGGAAAATAATGCCCACTTTTTCATGAATGATAGCCTCTTGCTCATTAGGAACTTTCAATATTTTCTTATTACAACTAAATACTAACCATTTATTTTGGCCTGCTTGGGTTAGCCATTTTGTATCCGGCCATCCATCCCAATGTAACTCATGGACAGAATAAGCCTTACAATCAACTAGTGTAAGTGCTTTCGGTATGCCAGTACCAACATCTTCATCACATAGTATAATCAAACAGCTACTTTCTCCCAATAACGAATTGCCTCTTCGACTATTCCATGTTCAAGGTCAAAGTCTCTTTCGATAAAATCTATTTTTTGTTCTGCTTTCTTAAAACGTTTATAGATTGCTTCGACAGTTATTCCCCGACCTTTAATAACTGGCAAGCCG
>DAOUSH010000025.1 GCA_030627335.1 Dehalococcoidia bacterium
GCTATCCAGCCAGGCGGCTGACTTTACATCCCTATCCAGGAGATATTTAATATAGCGTTTCATTATAATTTCAAGCTCGATGGAAAGATTATTGCTTATATTAAGGTTGTCAGGGGTATTCTGCTCGTTCCCCTGAAGCAGCTTCAAAGCCTCCAGCCCGTTAATGGAAACACGATAACTGAAAGGGCGGCTATGACTGCACCTGGGGCATAGGATGCCGCCGGAGCTGGGGCGGAAATAACTATCGCTGTTTTTAAGTGGCGACTGGCATGAAACGCACTGCTCCAGCCGGGGGCGGTAACCAACCTCGTTGAGCAGGTGCAGTTCGAAGTAGCGCAGTAATATTTCTTTATCACCACAAAGGCATAGACGATTCATCGTTTCAACAAGCAAATCGAACAGGGATTTATCTTCGACGTGATCGGCGGTAAACTGGTTGACCAGTTCGGTAACGTAGAGGGCGTAAGAGATAAGCCAAAGGTCGCTCTTTAGCGGTAAATATCCGTTGATAGTCTGGCTGCCGATTACGGTATCCAGGTTTTTACCTCTGGCTAACGATACCTGACTATGAGTGAGCAGCTCCAGGTGCCCTGACAGCTTGCTTCTCGGGCGCCGGACCCCCTTGGCTACCGCCTGAATCTTGCCCAGATGCGGGGTATAGAGGGTGAGGATTCTATCCGCTTCACCCAGCTTGGTCTTCTTTATAATAAAGGCTTCTGTCTGATAATTTCGTGGCTTGGTCATTTTTACTACTTCTTTTCAGCAAAAAAAATCATCTCCGGAGAATCAATAGAAAAATCCGACTTTTCAAAATCGCCGAAAAGCTCAACAACCCTGAACCCGCATAGCTCCAGCAGGTGTTCCATCTCGTACCTATAAAAATATCGCATGGGAAATGACTGCACCAGCCTTTCTTCCCTGCCATCCGGGTACGTAACGTAATATATCAGTTCTATATCGTTATATTGCAGGTTGCGGTGGAAGGCTGCCATCCGGTTGGTACGTCGCAGCTTTCTTCCGTCAGGTAACTGTGTTTCAGGCAGGTCCTCTATTTCCTCTGCATATTTATTGTTATAGACTAATCTTGGAGGGTAAGGGTGAAAAATATCAAATATTAATTTACCCTGAGGAATGAGGTGCTCGTTAATACAACGGAGGCAGGCTTTCTGTTCGTCAAGGTCAACGATATGCTGAAAAGGCCTGAAAGGTATGGTCACCAGCGAGTATGTTTCACAGGTTTTAAAATCGGTCATATTCCCCTGGATAAGCTTCACCCGCTGCTGCACTTCAGCTACCTGTTCGTCCAGTTTTTCCTGGCACTTCGTCAACATATGTGGGGAGAGGTCTAAACCGGTTATTTCGCAACCTGATATAGCGGTCGGAATCAGGACACGACCCGTGCCACATCCCAACTCAAGAGTCCGACCACCAGTTCCCCTTGAACAGTCCACATAGAAATCAACATCTTTACTTATACTGCGGAGATGCTCATATTCCGAGTCATAAAATTCAGCAACGAACTGCTGGTTTTCATAGCCACCATATCTGTTTACCATATTTCAGTACCCTGCATGTTAAAGATTATTCACTTTCCTGGCTATGGCTTTCCTTATTTTCTCGTAAGATGGAGGAGGCCCTGTTCGCGCCTTGCTACCGTCTATGTACAGGGCATCTGTGATACCCCATTCTAAAAAGTTTTCTCTATTAAAGGTGTCAACTGGTTGAAACACTACCTCGCTTCCAAACTCTGAAGCAGTTCTTTTTGCCCTTTCAAAAACCAGGTTCTGAGCCGGACACCATCCATTCAAGAATGCTGTTATCGTTACTTTGCCAGGTGTTGTTTCCGGTTTTTTCTTTTGTCTAATCCATTTAGGAGGTATTGCTTCGTGGGTGAAGGGTTTCCATAGCAGAACCTGCCCCAAAAATCCTTGTTTATCCACCTTTGTGTATCCCTGCTTTCTAAACCACGACGCCTTCATCCAGAACGGTAATGGAATTCCCCGGGCCGCTATACCTTTAACACCTAAGGCTCTGGCATCATCTCCCGCAGCCTGGAGTAAAGCCTTTCCCATCCCTCGTTTCTGGAAGCTTCCCCTTCCATGTTTATACCCGTGAACACAGATGCAATTTATGGAATATAGGTTTTTACCTTCTGCGAATGAGTGCTCAATAGGAATGTATTGTATCATTCCCCCGACTTTTCCAGTGTCATCTAGTCCCAGTTTAACTCGGAGACCTTCGCTCTTCATTTTGTTGTACTAGACCTCTTTGTGGTCTCCTGCCTCTTTCATCTCTTAAGACCAGTCTTCAAGGCAGACAAAATACAATTGTTCATGTTCATCGGCTAGGTCGATTATTTTCATTTTTAGAATCTCCCCTCAAAGAGTCTTTGGCCTTTATCCCACTCTCTACTTAACATAACACTAAAAACAAAACAAAGCTAATCAGCGCTAATCAGCTACGAATTGTTTCCCTGAATTATTTTTATAAATATCAAAGCTAATCACGAAGGAATCGTTTCCCTATTTTAAATAATATCGTTATATTGCGTCTCCTCCTCCCTTTCTACCTCACCCCCTTTAATAGAATGGCTTGAAGGCTAAAATTCCTGCCTGCCCTCGAGGGCACGGGTCAATGTAACATCATCGGCGTACTCCAGCTCGGTGCCGAAGGGAAGTCCTCGTGCTAACCGGGTAACCCTGATGCCCAGGGGGGCGATGATTTTGTTGAGGTACATAGCCGTGGTCTCTCCCTCTAGGGTGGGGTTGGTGGCGATAATGACCTCATCCACCTGGTTGCCCGGTAACCTTGAAAGTAGCTCTTTGATTCTGATGTCGCCAGTGCCGACTCCTTCGGTGGGCGATATAGCGCCGTGAAGGACGTGATACAGACCGCGGTAAGCCCTGACGTGCTCCAGCGCCAGAATATCCTGCGGTTGCTCGACAATACAGATTTTTCTGATATCCCGTTCGCTATTGCGGCAAATAGGGCACTGGTTGGCGTCAGAGATATTGAAACATATTGAGCATAGCTTCGTATTTTGCCTCAAGGATAGCAGAGCGTCTGCAAGAAAATTAACCTGTTCGTCGGAGGCACGGAGCAGGTAGTAGGTGAGCCGTTGAGCGCTCTTGGGGCCGATACCCGGTAGCCGTGACAGCTCCTGTATCAGACTGCTTATTGAATCGGTACTATTCTCCGGATTTATGTCCAACTTTGGCTCCTCACTAACCTAATCGGTTATCCCTGGGATTTTAAGCCCCCCAGTCAGCTTGCCTAGGTGCTTATCAGCTAGTTTTTTAGCTTCGTCCAGAGCGTCGGATACTGCTTTGAATACCAGCTTCTCCAGTTGTTTTGGATTTTCGGGGTCGATAACATCGGCTGATATCTTGATGGACAGGATTTTCTGCTGGCCGCTGGCGGTAACCTTAACGGCGCCGTTACCTGACTGTGCCTCGACAGTCATCTTAGCCAGCTCTTTCTGGGTCTTCTCCAATTTTGACTTTAGCTCCAGGGCCTGCTTAATCATAGAAAGGTTCATTTTTCCTCCACTTCAATAATTTGAGCGCCTATTCTCTGCGCTTCCTGAACAAGGTGATCTTTCTCGGATTCATAGACACAGCGAACCCGGCAGGTGTGCCCTACAAAACTATTTATAATTTCGGAGGTTACCTTCATATTTTCCGGTTCCTCTATCTTGTCCTTAAGATAAGGGTATTTGAAGACCAGGATAACGGTGCCATCTTTACCGGCCATCGGTTTAACACCGGCGCTTCTTAAAATGGCTATAGCCGGCGTTCTTTTGGTATTTTCCGGAGCCTGCTCAATGACCTGTTTCCAGTTTGCTTCCAGTTGCTCCAGTCGGCTGACCGGCTCTGCTGAAGAGGCAACTCCCGTTTCTACCGGTGGTGGTGGGGCTTCGACCGGTTCCATTTTGGATTCTTTGACTTCTGTCTTTTTCTTACGAGAGGTAATAACTTGGGAGGTAGTCTTTGCTGGTGGCGTAACGGGTTCGGCTAGCTCAGTGGGTGGTGGTATTTTCCCCGACGAAGCTAATGTGCAGTCAACCAACGCCAGCTCAAGGGGCAGGGTGGCATAGTTGTCAGAGCCCAGCTCAAGCTGTCCGAAGAGCTTGAGCGCCCTCAGTATCTGATCCAGTGAGGACGTAGTGGATAGGTCTTTTAGTTCAGCTATCTCTTCTGCAGTAAAGTCAAGGTCTTTCTGGCAGCCGTTCTTTATTAGCAGTAGCCCTCTAAGGCAGTCGACTAGTTCTCGGTTGAACTGCTTCAGGTCAAGGCCGTCGTGACTTACGGCGCTGATAGTTTTCATACCGGACGAGATGTCGTTTTTTATAATATGCCCCGCCAGCTCTCTAGCCCGTTTATCGCCGGTAATGCCCAGGATAGCCTGAACCTGGATGAGACTAATATCCGAGCCGTAGTAGGTAGAGATCTGTTCTAGCAGGTTTTCGGCGTCCCGCAAACTACCGGCGGCGCTCCGGGCAACCAGCCGCAGTGCTTCCGGTTCTATATTTATGCCTTCGGCGCTGCAGATGCGATTCAGCTTTGATATTATATCGTCCTGGCTGACGCGCCGGAAATCAAAACGCTGGCACCGTGACATAATGGTGGGCAGGATCTTATGGGTTTCGGTAGTAGCCAGTACAAATATCACGCTTGGTGGCGGCTCCTCCAGTGTCTTGAGCAGGGCATTTGATGCCTCCTTGGTCAGCATGTGAACCTCGTCTATGATATAGACCTTATATTTTGCCTGGCTGGGGGCATAGTTGACCCGCTCTCGCAGTTCACGGATTTCGTCGATACCGCGATTGCTGGCGGCATCAATCTCAATCACGTCCAGTGCTCTGCCGCCGGTTATAGCCTGGCATATATCGCATTCATTACACGGCTCGCCCTTGCCGTTGTCGAGGCAGTTCACCGCCTTAGCCAGTATGCGACCGGTGCTGGTCTTGCCAGTTCCCCTGGGGCCACAGAAAAGGTAGGCGTGAGAGACGCGTGAACTGTCCAGGGCGTTGAGCAATGTCCTGGTAACCTGCTCCTGGCCGACAACATCGGCTAGAGTTTGCGGTCGCCACTTACGATAGAAGACCTTCGAATCCATTCTTATGCACCCCTATTATAAACCATACCGTTTCATTTCCAAAGCATGATTTAACGAAAGAAGATATGCCACTGGTATAATAAAATCCCCCCTCTCTCTTGAAAGAGGGGGGATAATAGGTCGTGATAGAAAAGTTTCTATTATTGTAGAAGGGATGGTATGTCCTTGCCCACCTCATCGATATTCTGGAGTTTGCACTTAACATCTTTTTGACGTTGTTTTATTATCGGTATCAGGTCTGTCGATTCGTTGTAGTACTTTCTGACCTTCTCCACATCACTGAGCTCGGACATGATAAGGGTTACGTTCATAACGCCGCTTTCCCTGGGGTAATCGCCATTTCTTATTATGGCATTGGGGGCTAAGTCTTTCAGCCAGTCGCCCAGCTCTTTGACCAGGTCCATGTTGATTTCCTTGGCTGGCGCCGATAGCAAGTAAAGGGCTCTGCTGGCGTCTTTGGGGTTACAGTGGGTCGATAGCTCGCTTATGGCTTCATCCATTGCCTGGATTCCCTTATGGGTTTCGGAACTCTTATCACGGAATGTGCTGGTGCCAAAGTGGAGCTTGAAGCGGCCCAGCTTTGATTCACCGTGACCGATAACTGTCCATCCGAGCAGCGTCTGGATAATATCGCCGGCGTCGAGTGTCTTGGCGCCGACATTCCTCGCTTTTTTCTCCTCACCGGCGCAAAGCAGGTTATAGAACGGTTCAACGATCAGGGAATTGATTTTTGACAGGTTTTCCCTGAGCGAAAAGTCTTTCCTGACGTATCGCTGGTTATCGACCAGTATTACCGCATCTGCCACCGAGTAGATGGATTTGAGGCATACGGCGGTGTTATAGACGGTACGTTCTTCGTTTTCCTCTTCATGCTCAAAGGGGAGAACAACAAGAGCATATAGCGGTTTATCCGGATAGCGCTCCTTTATGTGCTGTGCCATAATCGGTATAGCACCGGAGCCGGTACCACCGGCAGCCCCGGCAATGAGTAGGAAGGCGTCTGTTTCGGCAAATTGCGGCGTCTCCTTGATGGCATCAATGACTTTATCACCATCGTCTCGAGCAACCTCGGCACCCAGTTCGTTAATCTTGCCCACGCCGTGACCGCCAGTCTTATTACCACCAATAAGCACCCTGTGTTGATAA
>DAOUSH010000098.1 GCA_030627335.1 Dehalococcoidia bacterium
ATCGACACCAGCAAGTCGGCCGTCGCCAGCCGCGCCCTGGCTGCCGGTGCCGTTATGATTAACGATGTCCGGGGCTTAAAAAACGACCCCAACATCGCCCGTGTAGCTGCCAAAACCGGGGTGCCGATCATCATCACCAGCAACCAGCGCAACGAACCCTGTAAGGGCGACATAATCGCTGAGGTTATATCAGGCCTGAAAAAAGGTATAGCTCTGGCTGGGGAATACGGCGTCGTCGAAGATAAAATTATTATCGACCCGGGCATCGGCTTCGGCAAGAGCCTAGAGCAAAACCTGGAGCTTATCCGCCGCCTTGCCGAGCTTAAATCACTGGGCAAGCCCATCCTGCTGGGGACATCGCGCAAATCGGTTATCGGCATGGTACTGGGCCTGCCACCCGACCAGCGCCTGGAGGGAACGGCGGCAACTGTAGCCATCGGCATCGCCAACGGTGCCGATATAATACGCGTACACGACGTCAAGCAGATGGCACGGGTGTGCCATATGAGCGACGCCATCATAAGGAGAAGTGTAGATGAACGTTGAAACAGTAATAGCATATCTCAGCCTTGGCTCCAACATGGGAGATCGCAAGGAAAACCTGGACAGGGCGCTGGAGTACCTATCACAAAGGCTAAGGTTAATCGGTAAATCATCGGTATACGATACCGAGCCGATGGAAAACGCGGCGCAACCACGTTTTCTCAATATGGTATGTCAGGTGAAAACGATGCTCAAGCCGGAAGACCTGCTGACACTGGCAAAGGGTATCGAAAGGAAGATGGGAAGGCAGCCGGGCAAACCCAACTCCCCCCGCCCCATCGATATAGACATTCTTTTCTACGGTGACAAGGTCATAGACACCCCGGAGCTGAAGATACCCCACCCCAAGATGAACTACCGGGCATTCGTCCTCGTGCCGCTGGCTGAAATTGCCCCGGCACTGGTGCACCCGGTGAACAAGAAGACGGCAAAGGAGATGCTGAGAGAGATTAAAAGGGGCGTCCAGGAGGTTCTCAAGCTGTAGGACAAAGGGGAATAAAATGTATAAAGTATCCGTGGAACACCACTTCGACGCCGCCCACGCCCTGCGCGGCTACAAGGGCAAGTGCGAATCTCTGCACGGCCACCGCTTCAAGGTGGTGGCAAGGGTTACGGCATCGAAGCTGGACGACACCGGGCTGGCGTATGACTTTACAGAGCTAAAAGCCAAGCTGAAAGCCATCCTGGAACGCCTCGACCACACCTTCATCAACGAGGTGCCGCCCTTTGACAAGATAAACCCCTCCTCCGAGAACATCGCCGCCAATATCTATGGAGAACTGAAGAAAGAGCTAAAAGAAGCACCGGTTACACTGGATACGGTTGAGGTGTGGGAGTCACCAACCAGCTGGGTGGAGTATAGGGAGGGGTAAGAAAACTAGTTATTACCAAAATAGAAATTTACGTGGCTTCCTCTGCATATGAAGCCACACTCCAACTTTTGCTTCGCTTTCATCAAGTCTAATTATAACTTGTGAAGAATAGATTCCCCCCCATTTTATACCCATAACCTCAATATTAACTGCCATTGGTAATTTGCTATTATCCTGTAAAGGAACTGTTTTTAATCCGGTTATCCATTCCGACGTTTTATTAATCATAACCTTACTATAAGGTCCACCTTTATTACGTACAAAGAAAGTGTCGTTTTGCTTAACATATGGCAAACCATCTCTGAGTCTAATAACTTTGGGGTATACTTCAACACACGGTTTTAAATCTCTTTTAGTTCTTTGAGGGTCAGCCTTAACTGCTCCACCAAACATCCTGGTATCGTATTGCTTCTTTTTCCCAGGACTTGATAGTACAGTATATGCTTCGTTAACCTTCTTTATCTCTTCCTCAGCTTTAATTCGTATTCGTTCCGGCATTGCTCCAAGACGATCTGGGTGAAGTATATTAACCTTGTAAATATATGCTTCTTTTATTTGAATAAGGCTCGCGTTTGGAGAAATGCCTAAAATATCATAGTAATCATTACTTTCTAACATAAAAGCTACCTATTGTTAGTAAATATATTTTGTCTAGAATAGAATTATACTATACCATTTTCCCCCTTGCCCAACTACAACTGTTATGTTATGATTGCCCTAGGCGAATGACCACAGAGAAAGAGAAAGCACTGGAACTGGCTGTCGGTCAAATTGAGAAGCAATTTGGCAAGGGCGCCATTATGAAACTTGGCGACGATGCCGACAGACCAAAAATAGAAGCCATTCCCAGTGGTTCACTGGCGCTGGATATAGCTCTGGGCATCGGGGGAATCCCCAAGGGGCGGGTTTCGGAGATATTCGGGCCCGAGGGGTCTGGCAAGACCACCTTAGGTCAGCATATAATCGCCCAGGCCCAGAAGCGGGGAGGCATTGCTGCGTATATAGACGTCGAGCATGCCCTGGACCCCACCTATGCCGCCAAATGTGGTGTCAACCTGGACGACCTTCTAATCTCCCAGCCAGATACCGGCGAGGAGGCGCTGGAGATTACCGAGGCTCTGGTCAGGAGCGGCGCCGTTGATGTAATTGTCATCGATAGCGTAGCCGCCCTTGTACCCCGGGCCGAGATTGAAGGCGATATGGGTGACTCCCACATTGGACTTCAGGCAAGGCTTATGTCACAAGCGCTGAGAAAACTGACAGCGGCTATCGGCCGTTCCGGAACCGCGGTAGTGTTTATCAACCAGCTCAGGGAAAAGGTGGGGATTGTCTTTGGCAATCCCGAAGTGACACCGGGTGGACGGGCGCTGAAGTTCTACAGCTCGATAAGGTTAGACCTTAGACGAGTGGAGACCCTCAAACAGGGCACCCTGGCTATCGGTAACCGTGTTAGAGCCAAGGTAGTCAAGAACAAGGTGGCACCCCCGTTCCGCACCGCCGAATTCGATATTATG
>DAOUSH010000036.1 GCA_030627335.1 Dehalococcoidia bacterium
GCTGTGGGAATCGTCCCCGGACGAGTCCTGTGAGCCGAGGACGCCGGGTATCAGCCTGGTCACGGTGTCTATGACCACCATAGCCGCCAGCTCGCCGCCGGTGAGAACGTAATCACCGATGCTGATTTCTTCGGTAACCAGGTGCTGGCGTACCCGTTCGTCAACCCCCTCGTAGTGGCCGCAGATAAAAATCAGGTGGCTGTGCAGTGATAGCCTTCGGGCGGCAGCCTGGGAGAAGAGACTGCCCTGTGGGGTGAGCAGGATAATGGGTACGCTCTCCTGCGGATTCGTTTCCTCCTTTACGGCTTCGACCGCCTCGAAGATGGGCTCTGGCTTGAGCAACATACCGGCGCCGCCACCGTAGGGATAGTCATCGACGATGTGGTGTTTATCATGGGTGTAGTCGCGGATATTGTGGATATTGATGCTGACCAGGCTCTGGCTGGTAGCCCTCTGAAAGATACCGGTGCTGTTCAGTATGTCAAACATCTGTGGGAATAGGGTTAGAACGTCAATACGCATTTGTCCTCGCTTGCTATCCTGGGATTTCCGCATCAGCTGCACCGGCTATGCGGCTGGCAGAAACAGGTACTATTTTACCATATACCCGGGGTGTATAGAAAAAAGTACACCGGATAAAAAAATACTTGAAAAAGTATTGACAAATGGAGGGTGAAGTGTTGTAGAATGGTAGATATTGGGACAAAGTGGGAGGTAAGGGAAGATATGTATTTAGGCGAATTTGAATATAAGGTTGATGAGAAGGGCAGGATTCCACTGCCACCACGGTTCCGGGCTCATTTGAGAGACGGGGTGGTATTGACCCTCGGCGTGGAGAAGTGCATCACCGCCTATCCTTTACCGGAATGGAAGAAGCTGGCGGACAACCTTACCGGTGGCCCACTGGCAAGAAGTAAATTAAGACAGTTGAACCGGGCCCTTTTTGCCACAGCTTTCTATCTCAGCGTTGACGGGCAGGGGAGAATTAACCTTCCGCCACAACTGCGGGAACATGCCGGGGTTGTAGATGAGGTGGTTGTCATCGGGGCTAATAACTATTTTGAAATATGGAACAAGGTGCACTGGGAAGACGAGAAGGCTGTCAGCCAGGAACAGGCATGGCAAATAATTGAGAGCCTGGAGAATCGTTAATGGGCCAAGAGATATCATCCCCGGTTCATACCCCGGTTTTATTAAATGAGGCTATCGAAGCCCTGGATGTTCAGGCAGGTGGTCGGTATATTGATTGTACTGTGGGCGGTGGTGGCCATGCTGCCGCTATCCTGGAGAATAGCTCTCCCGGCGGTCAACTTTTAGGTATAGATGCCGACCCGGAAGCAGTAAAGACCGCCAGGGTGAGGCTTGAAGCCTTCGGTAAATCGGTCCTTATAGAAAACAACAATTTCATTAACCTGGAGGCTATCTGCATCAAGAATGACTTTATGCCGGTGCACGGCATTCTGTTTGACCTGGGCCTCTCCTCTCTACAGCTAAATAGCGGTGGTCGTGGCTTCAGCTTTCAGCACGATACACCTCTGGATATGCGTTTCAATCCTGAGCAGAGGGTTTCCGCCGCCGATATCGTTAACACCTCTTCCGAGGCGGAACTGGCTTACATCATAAGGACCTATGGCGAGGAGAGTTGTGGCTACAGAATAGCGCGATGTATCGTCCGCGAGCGCCCGCTAAAAACCACTGCCGAGCTGGCTGGGGTAATAGAGCAGGCTGTCCCTAGAAGGGGAAGAATCCACCCGGCTACCAAGACCTTCCAGGCGTTGAGGATAGCTGTTAACCATGAGCTGGAAAATCTGGAAGCGGTGCTAAAACAGGCGGTCAGGCTGCTCGGCTTTGAGGGGAGGCTGGTGGTTATCAGCTATCACTCTCTTGAAGACCGGATAGTGAAGCGGTTTATGCAGCAGGAGTCGAAGGGCTGTATTTGCCCTCCGGGTACCCCGATCTGTATCTGCAAGCATACCCCCTGTCTCAAGCTGATTAGCCGGAAGGTTATTACCCCCTCTCCGGAGGAGGTTAACAATAATCCACGCAGCCGTAGCGCCAGGTTGAGGGTTGCCGAGCGCATTATCACTCAGGATGAGTGGTGCGAAACCGCTGACAGGCTGTGTTTTCTGGGAAAGGCTGATGCCGGGGGGCGGAAAAAGCCGTCTATTATGATGAAAGAAAGGCTAAAAACTATAGCCGTAAATTAAATAAAACGGTTTGCCAATGGGGGGATAAGGAGGTTAGCAAGATGTGAAGATAAAAATAAAAATAAAAATAGTAGGAATATTTGAGAGGAGGAAATAAATGAAAAAGCGATCTAATCTAACTTCGATTGATGTCGGTACCACCAAGATATGCACAACTATAGCCGAGGTGAACGATAGCGGCGATGTCTATGTTGTCGGTGTCGGCGTTACCCCGTCGAACGGTATGCATAAAGGGCTTGTGGTCAACATCAATGAAGCCAGGGAGGCGATTCGGACGTCGGTGAAAAAGGCGGAGCAAGCCTGCAGCTATAAGGTGGAATCGGCCTATCTTGGCGTCACCGGCAGGCACGTAAGCTCGATGAACAATAAGGGGGTGGTGGCTATTACCCGCAACGACCGCCTGGTACGCCCTGAAGACCTGAAGCGGGTACTCAGCAGTGCCCAGAGTGTTGGTATGCCCGATGATAGAAGGCTGCTGCATGTAATCCCTCGCGGCTATTCCGTTGATGGCCAGGTGGGGGTTAAGAACCCGGTCGGGATGTACGGCTTCAGGCTGGATGTGGAAACGCACATCATTACCGCCGCAGCCACCTCGATCCAGAACCTGGTAAAGTGTATTCGTGGTATCGGCATAGATATTGATGATCTGGTGCTGGAGCCACTGGCTTCTAGTGAGGCGGTACTTACTGCAGACGAGAAACAGGTGGGCGTCATTATAGCCGATATCGGTGGCGGCACTACCGATATCTGTGTCTTCAAGGACGGCAGTATCTACCACAGCGCTATCCTGCCCGTCGCCGGGTATCAGCTTACACGGGATGTCGCCATCGGTCTCGGGCTGCCGTTTGATGTCGCCGAGGAAATGAAGAAGAGATATGGCAGTGTCATGCCGGTCTATGATACCAAGATGGAAACCAGCAACCCGGTATCCGAGGATGGCCACGGTGTATCGTATCAAGACCTGTGCGATATCATCCGTGCCCGGGTCGAGGAAATCCTGAGGCTTATCCTGCTCGAGCTGCCCAGCTCTGATTATGAATCGCTGGTACCGGCCGGGCTGGTACTTACCGGTGGAAGCTCTAACCTTTCCGGCATCGAAACGCTGGGACGAGAGATAATGCGGCTGCCGGTCAGGGTTGGTGTTCCCACCCATATCTCCGGTATCACCGATTCTCTACGAGACCCCGCCTATGCCACCAGCGTCGGCCTGCTCCTCTGGGGGGCTAGAAACGAAGGCAAGAGCAAGTGGGGTGGCGGTAACTGGTTCAGCAACAGGTTCAGGCAGATGGCTGTCAGAATTAAGAAAATGTTCTTTTTATAGAAATAATAATAGTAAATAATCAGAAGAAAAGGAGGAGGAAATGGCAAAGACAAGCTTTGTACCAAACCCGGCTAAGATAAAAGTTATCGGTATGGGTGGTGGTGGTTGTAACGCCATAACCCGTATGGTCAGGGAAGAAATCCAGGGCGTTGAATTTATCGCTATGAATACCGATGCCCAGGCTCTGGCAATTACCGAAGCACCGACACGCATTCAGCTTGGAGAAAAAATTACCAAGGGGTTGGGTGTCGGTGGTGACTGTGGCATGGGGCAGAAGGCGGCTGAGGAAAGCCGTGACGAGATCAAGGAACTGGTTAACGGAGCTGATATGGTGTTTGTCACCGGCGGTATGGGTGGCGGCACCGGCACCGGGGCGGCACCCGTTATTGCCGAGATAGCCAGGGAGAGTGGCGCCCTGACCATCGCTGTGGTTACCAAACCCTTTACCTTTGAGGGCATCCACCGCGGCGAGGTCGCCAAAGAAGGTATCTGCAAACTGCTGAGCAAGGTGGATACCCTTATCATCATCCCCAATGACCGCTTGCTTGACCTGTGTGACCAGAAGGTGGGTGTGGACAACGCCTTCAAGATGGCTGATGATGTACTGCGTCAGGGTGTGCAGGCTATCTCTGAGGTAATCACCTGCCCCGGCATGATTAACCTTGATTTTGCCGATGTCAAGGCAGTAATGAAGGATGCCGGTCCCGCCTGGATGTCAATCGGACGTGGCACTGGTAAAAACCGGGCGGTGGATGCCGCCAGGGAAGCCCTGGCCAGCCCGCTACTGGATGTAACTATTGATGGCTCGAAGGGTGTATTGTTCAACATCGTCGGCAGCAGTGACCTCACCCTGTATGAGGTTAACGAGGCGGCTGAGGTGATAAAGCAGGCGGTTGACCCGGATGCCAACATCATCTTCGGCGTGGCTCACGACCCCAATATGAGCGGTGATATAAGGATTACCCTGATTACCACCGGCTTTGTTTCCAAGAATGAATACAGCGATGATGCAGAGGAAGACGAACTGACCAAACAGCTCAAGAACATAAAGACAGAGGACGAGCTTGATGTTCCCTCGTTCCTGCGACGCCCGCTATTCAGCCGGCAGCGCCAGGCGTTTTCGGCGACGGACAAGGTTGTAAAGCCGCAACAGAAAGCAAATAAGTGGTTTCAATAGGTTTTCGGGTTACTACCCGATAATCTGAAAAGAATAGGAATATAGTATTAAGGCTGCGGGATTTTTTATCCTGCAGCCTTATAATTTTGCTAAAAATAGACGATAGTAGGGCTTGACAAATACAACATATGGTAGTAACATAGCTGAGTAATACTATATACTGTAGGTTATTGTTATGAAATGCCCCTATTGTGAATGCGACGATTCTCGGGTTATAGACTCTCGTGATGTTAATGATGGCGTGCGTCGGCGGCGCCAGTGCCTGGATTGCGACGCCCGTTTTACTACCTACGAGAGAATGATGCCGGCAAGTCTTTTTGTGGTCAAGAAAGACCGCAGGCGTGAGGGGTTCAGCCGGGATAAACTGCTGTCCGGTATCCGAAAGGCGTGCGAGAAAAGGCCGTTACCTGTCGGAACCGTCGAGAGGCTGGCTGACGATATAGAGAACGAGCTTTACCAGGCGGGGCGGGCGGAGATAGCCAGCTCTATCATCGGTGATATGGTGATAGAAAGGCTGCGCAAGCTGGACAATATTGCTTATATCCGTTTTGCCAGCGTCTATCGTGATTTTACTGATATTACAGATATGAAGCAGGAAATAGATACCCTGGTCGGTAGCAGCGATGAGGCAGGCAAGGCGGCGGGGCAGCTGTCCCTCCTGCCGGATGAGAGACCGAAGGCGTTAGCCGGCTGGCATCGCAGCAGGCGGAAATGAGTAAGGCTAGAGAGTCAAAGAAAGAATTTGGAGGGTGAAATGTCAACTGATGAGGATAATAAAGATATACCCTGGCGAATAGTCCGCTGGCTAAAGAAACATGAATTTACGAAAAACAAATACGAGGATTTATCGGATATATCAAAGACTATATTGCATAATATGATGTGTTTGCCAGAACGAATTACAACTGTGGTTGAAAGGAAAAAGTTGTATAAAGAATTTTTTCCTCAAGTTGTGGCAGGGAAGGAATCTATTGACCCAACCGATTTTGTGCCAGATGAGGAAATAAGAAAAATATTTTATTTACCAACTAAC
>DAOUSH010000078.1 GCA_030627335.1 Dehalococcoidia bacterium
GTCAAGCTGGCTTCAAGGCTGAGACAGAGCGGCATCGGGGTGTTACAGGCTTCCAGCTCCAGGAGCCTTAAAGCCCAGCTAAGGCAGGCGGATAAGCTCGGCGCACGCTATGCGGTTATCATCGGCGAGCAGGAGATGGCAACAGGCACGGTAACCCTGCGCGATATGACCAGCGCCCAACAGGAAACGGTAACTGCAAAAGAATTGCAGGAAAGATTGCACCCCCAGCTTCAATAGCTTTACCCCACGCCTGAAATATGATACAATTACGGTAATGGAGCTTCTTAAAAAGATGGAGGCGGCAACTATTATGCCAGCCTCTTTCATTATGCCCGGCGCTCATTCTGCTTTTATTTCTTAAATTACTTTCCAGTGACTAGCTATGACTGAAGATAAAGACAAAGTAGTATCAGGTAAAGCAAAGAGGGGGAGTGAATACTCCGCCGCCGATATCCAGGTGCTGGGCGGACGGGAAGCCATTCGCCGCCGACCGGGGATGTACATCGGCTCCACCGACCAGCGGGGGCTGCACCACCTGGTCTATGAAATCGCATATAACAGCGTCGACGAAGCCATGGCTGGTTGCTGTACCAAAATAACGGTCACCCTCCATAAAGACGATACCGTCACCGTCGAAGACGATGGCCGGGGCATCCCGGTAGATATCCACCAGACGACTAAAATCACCGCCCTGGAGACGGTGATGACGGTGCTGCACGCCGGGGCTAAGTTCGGCGGCAAGACCTACCAGGTGTCGGGCGGCTTGCACGGGGTAGGCGCCTCGGTGGTCAACGCCCTCTCCGCCCACCTCGAGGTCATCGTCCGGCGTAACGGCAAGAAGTACCGGCAGGAATACAAAAAGGGCATACCCCAGGGAGAGGTACACGAAATCGGCGAAGCCAGCGGCACCGGCACCACCATGACCTTCCTCGCCGACGAAGAAATATTCGGCAAAATAGACTACGATTTCGACACCCTGGTTGACCGCCTGAGAGAGGTGGCTTACCTGAACAAGGGGTTGGAGATATGCTTTATCGACGAGAGGGGGGGCAAAGAGAAGACCTTCTACTTCGAGGGGGGGATTACTGGTTTTGTCCGCCACCTCAACCGGAACAAGGCGCTGCGGCACCGCCAGCCGATTTATATTTCCAAGCAGGTAGACCATACTATTGTCGAAGCTGCTTTGCAGTATAACGACGGCTTCAGCGACAACACTATGAGTTTTGCGAACTGCGTCAATACCGTCGACGGGGGCACCCATCTCACCGGCTTCCGCTCGGCCTTGACCCGCGTGCTCAATGACTATAGCCATAAAAACAAGTTCATTAAAGAGGGCGAGTCCAACCTCATCGGCGACGATACCAGAGAAGGGCTTACCGCCGTTATCAGCGTCAAACTGCCCGAACCCCAGTTCGAGGGGCAGACCAAGGGCAAGCTGGGCAATATCGAGATTAAGACTATAGTAGAGAGTGTCGTCGTAGAAGAACTGTCGCTATATCTTGAAGAACACCCTGACGAAGCTAAGAAAATCATAGAGAAGTGCCTCACCTCAGCCAAAGCCAGGGAAGCCGCCCGCAAAGCCCGTGATTTGATTATCCGCAAGAGCATCTTGGATACTGGCACGCTACCCGGCAAGCTGGCGGACTGCTCGGAAAAGGACCCGACCCACTGCGAGCTATACCTGGTGGAGGGGCCTTCCGCCGGTGGCTCGGCAAAGGAAGGGCGTAACCGTCGCTTCCAGGCAATCATGCCGCTCAAGGGTAAGATTCTCAATGTAGAGAAGGCATCGCCGGACAAGATGCTCGCCCACGAAGAAATCCGCTACATTATCACCGCACTGGGAGTCGGTATAGATGATGATCTGGACCTCGCCAGATTACGCTACCACCGGGTTATACTTATGACTGACGCCGATGTAGACGGTGCCCACATCCGCACCCTGCTGCTCACCTTCTTCTTCCGTCATATGGTAGAACTGATAAACAGCGGCCACCTTTATATCGCCCAGCCGCCGCTGTACAGCATCAAGTCCGGCAAGAACAAGCACTGGATATATTCTGAACAGGAAAAGGAAGAGCTACTGGGTAAACTGAAGGGTAAAGAGGGGAAGAAAGTAGAAGTCCAGCGCTACAAGGGTCTGGGAGAGATGAGCGCCGAACAGCTATGGGAAACGACCATGAACCCCACCACCCGCACCCTGCTTTCGGTGAGCATAGAGGACGCCGCCAAGGCGGACAGCATTTTCAGCATACTTATGGGCGGAGAAGTACCGCCCCGCAAAGCCTTCATCCAGACTCATGCCAAGAACGTCAAGAACCTGGATATCTAATCCCTGTACAATCCCTGCTCTGTAATATACTTCCCCACAGCTTCGGGGACTAAGTGGTTTATAGAAAGCCCCCGGCGAACCCTATCCCGGATTAACGATGCGCTGATATCAATCTGCGGTTTATCCAGCATTATTATCCGTTGTGATAAGCCGGGAATAACCGCCTCTAAAGAGTCAAGGTTTGGCGCCGGGCAGCCGACCCGTGGGACAGCCACCAGGCGGCACATTGAAATCAGGCGCTCCGGCTGGCACCACCGCGGCAGGTTGGCAAGGTTATCCCAGCCAATGATAAAGAGCAGCTCGTCCCCGGCGCCAAACCGCCGCCTGAGTTCTACGATGGTATCCACTGTATAGGTCGGGCCTTCCCGCTCTAACTCTATGGTGGACAGCTTAAAGCAAGGCCTACCGGCGATTGCCAATTTCACCATTTTATGGCGGTGCTCGGCCGGCAGTATTTTGGCGTCAGCCTTGAGCCAGGGCTTGCCGACAGGCACGAAGAGAACCTCAGCCAGGCCCAGCCGGGATGCAGCCTCGTCCGCCACCGCCAGATGCCCGGTGTGGACAGGGTCAAAAGTGCCTCCCAGAATACCGATATTCATACCATCACCGCCGCCATTCAAAGCTGCCGCAGCGCACCCTGTCTCCCGGTCTCGCTCCGGCTTTCTCCAGAGCCCGGCTCACCATGGGCTTGGTGAGCTGACCCAGTAACTGGCGGCGGGCTTCGGTGTTGGCTATATCCGTGCCGGACACGATACGTTCCAGCTCAGGAGCCGATACCACGAAGATATCGCCTTCCCGCTGGATACTAACACCGGCTACCCTGGGTTTGGGTCTAAATACCTTCACCTGGGCTATCTCGGCAGGTCTCTCAGAAGCAGCAGCCTCCTCCAGCATCGCCAGGGCTCCCGCCGTAAGCCCGGTAACCCCCTCACCGGTAGCGGCAGAAACGAAATGAGCCTCAATGCCGACATGAGAAAAAGATTCCTTTATCTCCTTTACCCGTGCCCGCACATCGGGCAGATCAAACTTGTTGACCGCCACCAGCTGCGGTTTCTTGGCCAGAGCGGAATCGAAAAGGGCAAGCTCGTTGTTCACCTGAATCATATCCTCGACCGGGGACGCAGAGCCGCCGTCAAGCAGGTGTATCAATACCTTCGTCCGCACCACGTGCCGCAGGAAATCATGCCCCAGGCCACGGCCCAGGCTGGCGCCGACAATCAGCCCCGGTATCTCAGCCATAATAAAGCTCCGTCGGTCCACTAA
>DAOUSH010000073.1 GCA_030627335.1 Dehalococcoidia bacterium
ATTTTGGGGGGATACTTATAAAACAATATAAACTTACTATAGGTTATATATAATGGAGTTTACGAATAAGGCGTCTAACTAGTTAGACGCCTTACTTATACCACTTTTTAAACCTAAATCTATTACCATTGAACAAACATCGGCATAACGACATGGATGTAGTTGTCCACCCCCTCAGGGCGAAAGACGCCGGGGCTGGAAGGGCTGGTGACCTCCAGGGCGACCTGTGGCTCACGCAGGGCGTCGAGAACCTGAGCGATATATCTACCGTTAAAGGCGATCTTTGCCTCTTCACCCTGCACTATGGCATCGATCTCGCCGACATCATCGCCTATCTCCTCTGAGCGGGCGGAGATTATCAGCTTGTCCTGGTTCGCTTTTGCCCCGGGGGTAATCACCAGGCGGACGATGCCGCTGCCGTCGCGGGCGAAGATAGAAGCTGTCTTGGTAGCCCTTAAAAACTGGGCGACATCGACGATGGCGCGCGTATTGTAGCTCTGGGGAATAAGCTGGTCGTATTTGGGGAAGGAGCCCTGTACCAGCTGAGATATTAACTCGATATCTTTCATACAGAATAGAATCTGGCTGTTAGTGGTGTTTAATTTTATGGTGATGGGTTCTTCCTGGTCGGTTGCCATACGGTTCAGTTCAGCCAGGGTTCGTGCCGGGATTATAGCCGTTGCCTTCTGTTTGACCGGGGTAGACAGGGGGAGCTTGTATACGGCCAGTCTGAAGCCGTCAGCCGCCGCCAGCGTCAGCAAATCGCCTTCAAACTCGGCATTGACACCGGTGAGTACCGGCCGGGATTCATCCGAAGCGGCGGCAAAGACGACCTGGCTAATCCCATGACGCAGTGCTTCCGCCTCCACCTGGGTGGTAATGCCCTCTTCGACCTTGGGTATGGGGGGAAAGTCGGCGGCGTCGACACCACTGATTCTGGCTTCGAATCGGGCGCATTTCAACTCCAGTGTCTTGGTCTTTTTAGCAAGGCTGATGTCAATCTTATCGCTGGGCAGTGAGGAAACGAATTCGGTGATCAGCCGTGCCGGGACGGTAATCGCCCCCTCCTCCTCTATTTTGGCGCCTATCCAGCAACTGATAGCCATTTCCAGATTGGTAGCCACCAGCTTGAGACGACCCTGATCGGTAGCCAGAAGAACATTGTTGGTTATTGGCAGGGTCGTCCTGGTAGCCGCCGCCCGCCCAACCAAGCTGAGACCGCGGTCCAGCTTTTCCTGAAGACACGATAGTTTCATATTCCACCCCCCCATAGAGTGACTTCGTAGTGGTGTAGTATATACCAATATCGGGCAATACTCAAGTATGGGCACTGGCAGCTTTGCCGGATATATTAACCATTCATTAGCTTTAAGAGAAAAGAAAACGCTTTCCTGGCCGCCTGCCCTCTGTGACTGACCCGATTTTTTATTTCCGGAAGTAGTTCTGCCATTGTCCTGCCCAGCTCCGGGAGATAGAAGACGGGGTCGTAGCCGAAGCCCTGTTCCCCCCTGGGTTCGAATGTAATATAACCGTGGCATTCACCGGAGCATATATAGACCTGGTTTTCAGGCGTAGCTATGGCGATAACGCATCGGAACCTTGCCCGGCGCTCCTCCCGGGGCACATCCTTGAGCTGTGCCAGCAGGTATTTAACTCGGTCGGCATCGGAGGCATTTTCCCCGGCATAGCGAGCCGATAGTACACCGGGTGCACCGTTTAAGGCATCGACTTCCAGGCCGGAATCGTCAGCCAGGGTTAACAGGTGGCTTTCGGCAGCCATTGTTATCGCCTTTAGCCTGGCGTTCTCCTCCAGGCTCCTGCCGACCTCGTCTATCTCGATATCAATGCCAATATCGGCTGGAGAGACCATATCATAGGGCAAGTCCTTAAGAAGGCTTTTCAATTCGCACAGCTTGTGCTTGTTGCCCGTTGCCAGAAGGAGCCGGGACATTCCGCTACTCCTCTAAAGGCTGAAACCTTCCCTTGACTCTCTCCATTACCTGGGGCATGGTGGTATATTCCATCTCTTCCAACGGCAGGCGGTGGGGTTCAAATGGCCCGTGACTGCGCATATAATCGGCGGCCAGATTTGCCTGGCGGCGGGTTTCATCGAAGGACTTATCGGCGAACATATCACGAGGCCCTATCAGCGTACCCTGGGCTAGCTGGAAGCCGAGAGCTATCACCCTGGGGGGCCCATCGAAGCGAGACGGGGTGCTGTCTTCCACGGATACCGGCATAAGCGGGCCGTGGTGCGAGCCCCTCATCCAGCCCTCCACCAGAGTCGGTTTGGTGAAGGGTTCCAGAACTTCGCCTACCGCCGGGAAAGCACCCTGGGCGCGGACGACACAGACCGGGTCGTCCTTGCCCACATAGCGGCCGGCAATGAGGGACAGGCGCTGTGTGGATGAAACGGCGGCTATATCACCGGTATCACGGCTGTAAACAGCCTTTACCGCATAACGGGACGGGGCTCCGATAAAGACCAGAAGGTCGTAAATATCTTCCGGGGTATTGAAGGTAACCTTGGTGTGTTCTTTGACATCGTGGGCTTCGAAGGAAAAGCCCTTGTGCATATTGGGGGCGATAACCAGCCCGATGGTATTGAACGGGTCGGCGAACATCTTGTATAACGGCATATTCCAGGCACCGGAGGATGTTTTATCAGCCATGAAGATGATAATCGGCTCGGATATGCGTTCCTCAATCTCCATCTCAGCCACCCCCGGGCCCATACCCTTGACGTTGCCGGAGAAGGCATCGGACAGCAGGTCCTGCCCGGCGCCGTAAAGCTTCAGCTTCTTGGCAAGCTCTGTGCCGCTGATAAAGGTATCCCATGCCAGCTTATGGATTTCCTTGTTATCAATACCGCGTTTATGGGTCATGATAAGCTGGGCGTCATCGCCGCATTTGGTCACGTGGAAGTCAACCAACAAGCCGCTGTCCTTGGCTTTTTGGAGGCTGTCACGTGCCAGGTTCAGAATATCCGGGTGGGACTCGGAGTGACCAACATAACCGCCGATGTCTGCCTTTATTACGCTTAGTGTGATTTTCATGTTCTCCTCCTGTAGAATATCGTTTAATAGTCAATCCCCCGATGCGCCTTTACGCCTTTACCGTATGGGTGCTTGACCACTAGCATCTCGGTAACAAGGTCTGCCATCTGCACCAGTTTCGGCTCGGCGTAGCGGCCGGTTAGGATAAGCTCTACATTCTGTGGTTTATTATTAACCAATTCGATTACCTCATCCAGGCTGACCAGCCCGTAGTTTATCGCTATGTTGATTTCGTCCAGGATTATCAAGTTGTAGTTGCCGTTGAGCATAGCCTCTCTGGCGGCGGCTAGGGCGGATTTAGCCAGTTCTTTATCCTCCGCTTTGATGTTTTCCTTGTCTATCCAGTCCTTGTGCCGGCAACTGGCTAGGGTGATATTGGGCAGTTGGGATAGGGCATTGGCTTCGCCGCAGTAGTATTCATCACCCTTGGCGAAGAAGGCTATAAATACCCTCAGTCCATGACCGGCGGCACGGACTGCCGTCCCTATTGCGGCTGTGGTCTTACCCTTGCCATCGCCGGTGAAGATAGAGACCAGTCCTTTATCGCCGGGTTGTGGTCGTGAATAGTCACAAAATATCTTCTCTGACAACTAAAGGCTCCCTGACTAAGAAGCTGACTGATATCGTGTAGCGTTACAGTTTAACAACCAGTCTCAGCCGTGTCAAGACCAGCCGGTTGGTGTGTTGATGTTCTACAATTTTGTCACCATCTAACTGTTCTGGG
>DAOUSH010000133.1 GCA_030627335.1 Dehalococcoidia bacterium
AGACTTGCCAGGATGAACTCCCTTCACAGAGGGCTATATACCGCTACTTCCGCGATACCGAAGAGGCGGCTATCGATGCCCTGTTTTTCAGCCTTGCTGACCACCTGGCTACCAGAGGTTCCAATCTGGATATGACCAACTGGAGCCGGCACGCTGCCCTTATAGAGCATGTTCTCACTCAGCACGACAAACAGGAGAGCATAACGGCACCACCCAAAATTATTAGCGGTTATGATATAATGAATACATTCAACCTTGCCCCGGGGCATAAAATCGGGGAACTGCTGGAGGCGGTGCGTGAAGCGCAGGCATCAGCGGATATCGTCACCAGAGAGGAAGCCTTATCTTATATAAAACGCCTGCTCGCCGGGGAAATATCCGGCTCCCGTGATAGAAAATAGGCTTAGATAGATATGAATAGAAAGAACCTGACAATCGTTTCCCTGATACTGGTAATCTTCATTCTTGCTATGATGGTGCTGCTCCCCGTTGATAAAGGGCTGCTGGGCGGCAAGGATATCCTGCTGGGGCTGGACCTCCAGGGCGGGCTCCATCTGGTCTACAAGGCCGACCTGTCGTCGGTGGAGGCAGGCAAGGAGGAGGAAATCATCAGTGGGGTGATAGCGGTTATTATGAACCGTATCAACCCACTGGGCGTAACCGAGCCGATAATCAATCCGCTGGGTGAAGACCGTATAGTAGTGGAACTGCCCGGCGAAAGCATCACCGATGCCCAGAAGGAGCGCCTCGGGCGCACCGCTTTGCTTGAGTTCCGTGAGTACGTAGTGTACGAAGGCGGCACGGGGGAATGGGTACCGGCTACCGGCACCATAGACGGAGTAGAAAAGGCGCTGACCTCAAGCTACTTCAATGAAAACACCTATGTTACCAGAGACGACTACGGTAATATATACCTTATTTTTGAATGGAACGAAGATGGCAGCCAGCTTTCGGAGCAGATTACCACCCGGCTTTTAGGTCAGCAGTTGGGCATATTCGAGGGCGATGAACCCCTGCTGGGAGATGACGGACACCAGATTGCCCCTGTTATTCAGGCTGTGATTACCGATAGCGGGCAGATAGATGGTTTAAGCATGAACGAGGCTACCGAGCTATCCAGCCAGCTTAACGCCGGGCGTCTGCCGGTGTCGCTGGAAATCATATACGAACAGAACATATCGCCGATACTGGGCGCCGACTTTGTTAACTTAAGCGTCAAGGCGGGGCTGATCGGCATATTGCTGGTCATGCTGTTTATGGTCCTCTATTACCGCCTGTCCGGGCTTGTCGCCTCCCTGGCTCTAATCTTCTACGGCGCGCTGATACTGGCGCTGTTCAAGCTGATACCGGTTACCATCACCCTGGCCGGCATCGGCGGTTTCGTCCTGTCCATAGGTATGGCGGTAGATGCCAACGTGCTCATCTTCGAGCGGATGAAGGAAGAGCTACAGAAAGGGCGGACGCTCGGTGCCGCCATCGAGGCCGGCTTCAACCGGGCCTGGACCGCCATCAGGGACTCTAATATGACTACATTTATTGTCTGCATCATCCTCTACTGGATAGGCACCAGCGTCGTCGCCGGGGCATCGGTGAAGGGCTTTGCCCTGACCCTGTTTATCGGTGTCGCCGTGAGCATGTTCACTGCCATCGTAGTCACCAGGACCCTTCTCCGCCTCTTCGTCGGCACCCGCCTGGCTCAG
>DAOUSH010000110.1 GCA_030627335.1 Dehalococcoidia bacterium
ACCCATCTGTAGAATGGCTGATACGTTAGCCCAGGTCTCGACGTTGTTTATATTGGTCGGTTTGCCCCACAGCCCCGATGCCGCCGGGAAGGGAGGGCGTGGGTAGGGCATACCCCGCTTGCCTTCCAGGGAGCGTATCATGGCTGTCTCCTCGCCGCAGACAAAGGCGCCGGCTCCCTCTTTAATCCCTATCTTGAAGCTGAAGCCGGAGCCGAGGATGTTATCACCCAGCAGGCCGTAGTCCTCCATCTGTTTCAGGGCGGTCCTGAGATGGGCGATAGCCAGGGGATACTCGGCACGGATATAGATATAGCCATAGGTGGCGCCGATGGCGTAGGCACCGATAAGCATTCCCTCCAGAACGGCATGGGGGTCGCCTTCAAGTAGCGAGCGGTCCATAAAGGCTCCCGGGTCGCCCTCGTCGGCGTTGCAGATGATGTATTTCTCTTTCCCCGGGGCATCGTGGCAGAAGCGCCACTTGGTGCCGGTAGGGAAGCCGGCTCCGCCCCTGCCCCTGAGTTTGGACTTGCTGATCTCTTCGATTACCTCCTCGGGGGCCATCTTCAGCGCCCGCTCAAACCCGCTGTAGCCGTTGCTGGCGATGTAATGGTTGATGTCTCCCGGGTCGATATGGCCGCAGTTGCGGGTAGCAATTCTCACCTGCGGGGCGAACATGGGTAGCTGGGCAAATCTGGGAATGCCATCAACCTCACCCTCGTCGATGGTACAAAGAGCCAGGTCGGCTCTGGGGTTGTCGTTTACTATGTAGTCCGTTACCAGCTGAGAGGCGATTTCTGGTGTAACATTGCTGTAGCATATACGGGGACGGCCGCGCTTGGCGATATAGACCAGGGGCTCGGCGTAACAGCAGCCGATACAGCCGACCTCTATAATACTGGCGTCTATGTTATTTTCTTTCAGCTCGGCACGTATGCAGTCGGCTACACTCAGCGCCCCCGAAGAGCGACCGCAGGTAGCCGCCCCGACGTATATGCGGGGCTTATCGCTGTTTACCAGAGCTTCCCACTTGGATTTGGCTACTTTTTGTATTTCTGCAAAGGTCATGCCATCACCGCTAACAAAGCTATTTATATTTTTCCAGGACTTCCTTTACCTTGACCGGTGTCATACGGCTGTAGACGTCTTCGTCGATCACCATAACCGGCGCCAGGGCGCAACAGCCGAAGCAGGCGACCCTCTCCATGCTGAACCTGAAGTCGTCGGTCGTCTGCCCGGGCTTGATGCCCAGCTCACGCTCGACACTCTCGGCAATCCGCTCGCCGCCTATGACATGACAGGCGGTGCCGAGGCAGACCTTGATGGTGTGGTCTCCGGGCAGGTGGAAACGGAATTGGGAGTAGAAGCTGGCGACGCTGTATATATCATTCTCGGATATGCTTAAGTGACGGCTGATTTCGGCAACAGCTTCTTCCGATATGAACCTTTCCGCTTCCTGAACCTTCTGCAGGATAGGTATCAGGTTGCTCCGGTCACTGGCGAACTGTGTTATAACCCCTTGTGCCTGATTGCCCATTATGAAAATCCCCTAAAAAAGGTAATGAAAGGACATTATACGATAGCGAGGTTTTTTTAACAAGCCCGCTTTTCGCCTGGGTTGTTATAGAGAAGCTCCTTGGATCGTCCTCCGGGTATTGACAAGTACCCTGCCTGGGATTATGATGCTACAAATACTTGGTGGGAAGAATTTAATGGCTCCCCGATTCGGTAAAGGACAGAGAGTAGTAATAGTACCGGCGAAAAACCAGAGTCTGTCGCCGAGAGACTCGGCTATTGAGCCGTATGTCGGCAAAGACGGCAAGATTACCGATTATTACTGGATAGATTCGCGTACGGGTATGCAGAGTATCTATATCTACACCGTAAAGATAAGAGAAGACAGCAAAGAGGTCGTGGTACACGAAGACGAATTGAAGGCATACGTCGAGTAGCTTTTAGAAAATACATTGCTTTGATGCCATTGCTGTCTACCGTTTTGACCTTGCCCCGATAGCCTTATCTATATTCCATAGGCAAAGATAAAGGGGTACTTCGTCAAGACAAGATAAGCCCCGGTTTAATTAGTGCCGTTATTGCTTTTTATCCCCGGGGCGAACAGCAGCAGTAAACTGGGCAGGGCGAAGAGCGCCATCAGGAAGGACAGGATTATCATCACCGCTGTCAGGACGCCGAAGGTAGCGAACATCGGCATCGGGGCGAAGGCCATGACGGCGAAGCCCGACGCAGTGGACAGGGTGGTGCCCAGCAGAGCGACACCGGTGCTCCGGGCTGTGTTATAGAGGGCTGTTATCTTGTCCGGGTTTTTCTTTAGCTCCTGGCGGAAGCGCTCGGTGAAGTGTATGGAGAAGTCTATACCGACACCGACGGAAATGGCGGCAATGGTAGCCGTCATCAGGTTGATATGGTAGCCCATAATATACATCA
>DAOUSH010000034.1 GCA_030627335.1 Dehalococcoidia bacterium
AAAGTTTGTTGAGGATATAATGCCGCCAGCGCCGCCCAAGCCGGAGGCGAAGCAAAAGAAGAAGAAAAAGAAGACGGATCGTGACAAAAAGGGAGCAGAGGATGGTATCCGCCTGAAAAAGAAGCGGCGGGAAGTTGGCTCCTATGAAGGCGACGATGACGACGAAGACGACGAATATTAATAAGCACCTTCCCCAGCGGACATGCATTGCCTGCCGGGTGACCAGGGAAAAGCGGGAACTGGTCCGACTGGTGCGTGTTAGCGATGGTGGTGTGGAAGTCGATGAGAATGGTAAAAAGGTGGGACGGGGGGCTTATCTCTGCCGGGAGCAGAATTGCTGGCAGGAAGGGTTGAAGGGTGGTCGTCTGGAGCATGCCCTGCGCACCAATCTGGGACATGAAAATAGGGAACAGCTTGCCGGGTACGGAAAGAGTTTATCAGGGGGATTAGATGGTGGTTGAGGAAAATAAACAGAATGGTAGAGAAGAGTCATTGAACGAAGGAACTGAAAACGGTTCTCCGTCAAAGGATGTAGCCACGGTCGAGATTCCCGGCACTATAAGCGTCCGGCAATTAGCCGAACTGCTTAATATAAGCGCCATTGATGTCATCAAGAAACTGATGAGAAGCGGCATCATGGCTAATATCAATCAGGTTATAGACTATGAGGCGGCGGCGGCGATAGCCGGCGAGTTTGGTTATGAAGCACGCCCGCAGCCACTGACGGCTCGGAGCCAGTCCAGCGTTATCAGTGAGATTAAAAAACAACAGCTCTTGAATGAAGAGTCGGTAAATCTGAAGCCCCGGCCGCCGGTAGTCACTATAATGGGGCATGTCGACCACGGTAAAACCCGCCTTCTTGATGCCATCAGGCAAACCAATGTTATGGATACCGAAGCCGGTGGCATTACCCAGCATATCGGCGCCTACCAGGTAGAAATAGACGGTAAGAAAATCACTTTTCTGGATACACCGGGCCACGAAGCCTTCACAGCTATGCGGGCTCGCGGAGCACGGGTGACCGATATAACCGTCCTGGTGGTGGCGGCAGATGATGGAGTCATGCCGCAAACCAAGGAAGCTATAGACCACGCACGGGCGGCTGGAGTGCCGATTGTGGTGGCTCTTAACAAGATAGATAAGCCAGATGCCAATCCGGAGCGGGCTAAAAAGCAAATGGCTGATGCCGGTCTTGTCGTTGAGGAGTGGGGAGGCGATATCGTCTGTGTGCCGACATCGGCAAAGAACAAGATAGGTATCCCAGAGCTACTGGAGAATATTCTGCTGGTAGCCGAGATGGAAAACCTTAGAGCAGACCCCTCTCTGCCAGCCAAGGGAGTGGTTATCGAAGCCAAGCTGGATAAGGCCAAGGGTCCGCTGGCGACGGTGCTGGTTCACGACGGGTCGCTGAAGCTGGGTGATATGGTGGTGGTGGGCAGCACGTGGGGACGGGTGAAGGCAATGTTTAACGATACCGGCAAGCGGGTTAGAAGAGCCAGGCCGTCATCGCCGGTTGTCGTTCTCGGTTTGCATAGCGTGCCGCAGGTAGGGGATACCCTGACCGCAGTTGCCGGTGAACGGCAGGCGCGGGATATGGTAGAGGAAAATCAACAGAAGTCACAGCAGGCAACGAAAACAGTCAGCCTTATCAACCTCTTTGACCAGATAAGCGCCGGCAAGGTTCAGGAACTTGATATAATATTTAAGGCCGATGTCCAGGGCAGTGTTGAACCAATAAAGATATCACTGGAACGGCTGACGACAGACGCAGTCCAGGTGAAGATCGTGCATAGCGGCAGCGGCAATATTACCGAGAGCGATGTAATGCTGGCCGTTGCCTCCAAGGGGCTTGTAGTCGCTTTTAATACCAAGATTGAAGCCGGCGCCCAGAAGCTAGCCGAAGCCGAGGGCATAGACATCCGGAGCTATAAGGTGATTTATGACCTGATCGGCGATGTCGAAAAAGCCCTGAAGGGCATGCTGACACCAGAGTTTGTCGATGTTATTGACGGACGGGCTGAAGTCAGGGTTGTCTTCCCGGCGTCCAAACGGAATAATATAGCCGGTGTTTATGTAATCGAGGGCAAAATAAGCCGCGGCGTAACGGCACGGTTACGGCGTAAAGAGAAGATAGTATCAGAGTCTTCGGTTAACAGCCTGCGGCGTTTTAAGGATGATGTAAAAGAGGTGTCCGCCGGCTATGAGTGCGGCGTGGGCATCAAGGATTATAGCGATTTTCAGATTGGCGATATACTGGAATTCTTCAGGAAAGAGAGGGTCGGCTAGAATATGGCACGCCGTATTGAACGGGTGAATAGTCTCATCCGCCAGGAAATCAGCGATTTGATTCAACACCAGGCCAAAGACCCCAGGCTCAGCGGTTTGGTATCCATTACCGAGGTTGATACCTCAGCCGACCTGAAATACGCCCGGGTCTTTGTCAGCGGTATATGTAGCCAGGAAGAAAGGGAGGAGACCCTGAGCGTACTGGTTGCTGCATCGGGCTTCCTGCGAAACGAGTTGGCACGGCGTTTAAGACTGCGCCATATCCCCGCGCTCGACTTCCGCTGGGACGATTCCATAGAAAAAGGGGCTCATATTCTTGAGCTTATCGACCGGGTGGCCGATGACGAAGAACGGAAATAGCCGTGGACGGCATCTTAAATATCAATAAACCACAGGGCAGGACATCATTCAGCGTGGTGGCTCTGATCAGGCGGCTTAGCCGAGAGCGGCGTGTCGGTCATGCCGGTACCCTTGATGCCATGGCTGGCGGTGTTTTACCGGTCTGCCTGGGGCAGGGAACGCGGGTCGTCGAGTTTCTGATGGAAGCCAGCAAAGTATATCGAGCCCGTATCAGGCTGGGCATCGCCACAGATACCTACGATGCCACCGGTAAGATAATCCAGAAAGGAGATGCCTCCGGTATCAGCCGTGAACAACTCAGGTCGGCCCTGGATACCTTCTGCGGTTCCATTATGCAGACGCCGCCGATGTACAGCGCTCTGAAATACCAGGGGCAGCGGCTCTACAAGCTTGCCCGGGCTGGCATAACAGTTGACCGTAAAAGCCGTCCGGCGATGGTCTATCACATTAAGCTGGTGGACTTCGAGTTGCCGGTGGCTACCATAGAGGTGGAGTGTGCCCGGGGAACCTATATCCGCTCGCTGGCTCACGATTTGGGCCAGCTACTGGGCTGTAGCGCCCATCTTGAGCATCTGGTTCGTCTTAAATATGGTCCCTTTGATATAGAAGATGCCGTTTCCTTAACCCAGCTTGAGGAAGCCTGTGGCGATAACACCTGGCAGAAACTGGTCTATCCGATAGATATTGTGTTAAACCACTGGTCGTCCGTGGTCGTTGGTAATGAACAGGAACGGGTGATAAAGAATGGTGGTGGTGTGGTTATAGAGGACGGGATGGCTGGAGTTGATGGCGAAAGCAGGTGTCGTGCCTATAACCAGGACGGCTGCTTTATAGCCATCCTTCACTTCGACCCGGAGAGAAAGCAGTGGCAACCGGAGAAGGTATTTGTCTAGCCGTTTCGGCTTATCTGGCGGCGAAGTGGCTGTTGTCCTTGACAACTAGCTTATAAAATAGCTATAGTTCAGGGGCATTCACGAGGGGTGGATTAAGCTGCAGGCATACTATGTTAAATGCCGGAGTAAGAGGGAAATAAAGAACCCCCAGCGGGTTACCCTGAAGAACAGCCGACCGGCTACGCGGGGGATTTGTCCGGTGTGCGGTACCGGAGTATTCAGGATAGGCAAGGCCTGGCTCACCACTGATGTAGCAGTACCTGGTCTATTCTGATGGTATAGGGTTATTGTCTGAATCGGCGCTCTGGTTTCCCGACGGAAAAAGTCGGGTTTTAGTTTGATTACAAGTATATAGAAAGGGGGTTACAAATTGGGTAGTATAAATGTAGCCATAATAGGTATCGGTAACTGTTGCTCATCGCTGGTGCAGGGCATCCACTACTACAAAAAGGCGAAAGATGTCGAGTTCGTCCCTGGGCTTATGCACGTTAATCTGGGTGGTTATCATATAAGCGATATTAACTTTGTCGCCGCCTTTGATATAGATAAGAACAAGGTCGGCAAAGACCTGGCAAAGGCGATCTATGTATCGCCCAATAACACCTATAAATTCTGTGACGTCCCGGAACTGGGGGTTAAGGTAGAGCGTGGGATGACGCATGACGGCCTGGGCAAGTACCTTTCCCAGATAATAGAAAAGGCGCCGGGGCAAACGGCGGATATCGTTAAGATACTGAAAGAAACCAAGACCGATGTTGTTATCAGCTATCTGCCCGTCGGCAGTGAAGAGGCAACCAAGTGGTATGTTGAGCAGATACTGGATGCCGGTTGTGGCTTTATCAACTGTATTCCTGTATTTATTGCCCGGGAAAAGTACTGGCAGCAGCGCTTTGCCGAAAGGGGACTGCCCGTTATCGGTGATGACATAAAGTCTCAGGTTGGCGCCACCATCGTACACCGGGTGCTTACCAGATTGTTTAGAGACCGGGGCGTAAAACTGGAGCGGACCTACCAGTTGAACTTCGGTGGTAATACAGACTTCCTGAATATGCTGGAGCGGGAGCGCCTTGAGTCCAAGAAGATATCCAAGACCAACGCCGTAACCTCTCAGCTTGATTACAAGCTGGACCCGAACGATATCCATATTGGTCCCAGTGATTATGTCCCATGGCTTACCGACCGTAAGTTTTGCCATATCAATATGGAGGGGCGGACCTTTGGCGGCGTTCCCCTGAAACTGGAGCTGAAGCTTGAGGTGTGGGACAGCCCCAATTCGGCCGGGGTGGTTATAGATGCCATACGGTGCTGCAAGCTGGCTTTGGACAGAGGGATGAAGGGGGCCATATTGGCTCCCTCGGCGTATTTTATGAAATCACCGCCGGTTCAGCGTACCGATGACGAAGCCCGGCGGCAGGTGGAAGAGTTCATCGCTGAACCTCACAAGCCCAAGGCGGCGGAAAAGACCAAGCAGGAGGAGGCTTGAGTTTACCCTGATTGGTGATAACTAAAAAAACCTGAAGTGGGGATTTAGACATCACTTATGAAAATTGCACTTGTTTCACCCTATGACTTCGTTTATCCCGGTGGGGTGGTCAACCATATACTGGCTCTAAACAATCAGTTTACCAAGATGGGGCATGATGTTCGCATTATCGCCCCGGCATCCAGAGTAGTGGATGATGTCGGTTGCCGGTTTGTCCCCATAGGTAGAGCCCGTTCCATTCCGGTCCGCGGCACAACTATACGAATTGCTATATCGCTTCGGCTGGCGTCCGAAATAAAGGAAGTGCTGGCACGGGAGAAGTTCGATATTATCCATCTGCACGAGCCGTTTATGCCCATGCTTTGCTCTGCGGTTATCCGCTTTTCAGATACGGTTAATATAGGCACCTTCCATGCCGCCGGCAGCAAGCCCGGTTATTACTGGGGCTGGCCTATCTCGGTGGTGATGTTACACCGCAGGCGGCAGAAGCTTGCCGGCAGAATAGCAGTTTCCAAGCTGGCTATGAATAATGCCATAAAACATGTCCCGGGGCATTACGATATTATCCCCAACGGCATTGACCTGGAGCACTTCTCCGGCAGTGTTTTGCCGATAGACGAGTTCTGTGACGGCAAGAAGAATATACTCTTTGTCGGCCGCCTGGAGAAACGCAAGGGGATGGATTATCTGCTTAAAGCCTATGAGAAGGTAAAGAAGGAGTGCCCGGAGTCACGGCTGATTATCGTTGGGCCCGGCACCAGATCTCG
>DAOUSH010000047.1 GCA_030627335.1 Dehalococcoidia bacterium
AGTTGGCTGATGGTGGAGTAAGCCAGGACTCTTTTGATATCGGTCATCACCAGTCCCATAGTGGCGGCGAAGATAGCGGTAAAGCCGCCGATGACGGCTACGGTGGATAGGGCTTCCGGTGAGTGCTCGAAGAGGGGATACATACGGGCGACCAGAAAGACGCCGGCGGCAACCATGGTAGCGGCGTGAATCAGGGCGCTGACCGGGGTCGGGCCCTCCATGGCATCCGGCAACCACACGTGGAGCGGGAACTGGGCTGATTTGCCAGCCGCTCCCAGAAAGATGCCGATGGCGGCCCAGGTGAGGACGGCACCGCCCAGAGTTCCGGCCAGGGCTAAACCGTGAAGCTGGGAGACATCCAGGGTGCCTGTCTGGGAGAAGAGCAGAAGAATCGCCGCCAGGAAGCCGAAGTCGCCGATACGGGTAACTATAAAGGCTTTCTTAGCCGCCTTAGCCGCCGCCGGGCGGTGGAACCAGAAGCCGATGAGGAGATAGGAGCATAGGCCGACCAGTTCCCAGAATATATACATTATGAGCAGGTTGTTAGCCATGACCAGCCCCAGCATGGCGGTGGTGAAAAGGGACATATAGACATAGTAGCGGTGATAGCCGGGGTCGCCGTGCATATAGCCCTGCGAGTATATCTGCACCATAAGGCTGACGACAGTGACGACGATGAGCATTATCGCCGTAAGCATATCTATAGTCAGACCGAAGTGAATGTTGATACTGCCCTCGATAATGAGCCAGTTGAAGTCGGGGACTGATAGCTCGTGCGAGGGCGCGTTAAGGAGACTCGTTAGCAGCCAGAGAGACAGGATGAGAGAGCCGGTGATGGCGCCGATGGTAATATAGCCGCTGAGCCTGGGTTTGCTGTTCATAAACGGCTTTATAATTAGCGCAATCAGTACAAACGAAATCAGCGGCAGCAGGAAGATAAGCCACACCAGCCCGTTCGGTATTGTCGTTTCCATAATTCCTTAACCCGTCACCATTTCATAAGGTCTATTTTAGTTATGTCTATCGTCTCGCGGCGGCGGTAGATGGCGATTATTATAGCCAGGCCGACCGTCGCCTCGGCGGCGGCGACCACGATAATAAAGATGGTAAAGACCTGCCCGGTCAGCATTGCCGGCACGATATATCGTGAGAAGGCGACCATAGCGATGCTGACCGCCCCCAGCATAATCTCGATGCTCATCAGGATAATAACGGCGCTCCTCTTCGACAGAGCCCCGTAGAGCCCGATGGCGAACAGCACCGACGACAAAATCAAAAAATGTTCCAGTCCCAGTGTCATATCTATTTTTCCCTCATAAGAACAATGGCTCCGATAATGGTCGCCAGCAGCAGCACCGCAGATATCTCTACCGGCAGGATAAAGCCGCCCTCGCCGAAGAGTTTGTTCGCCAGTTCGGCGGTGGTGGGCTCGACCGGGGGCAGGTCTGACACCTGCCACGGCGTCCTGATTACGGCAAAGACAGCAATACAGAGAAAGAGCACGGTGCTGGCAATGACGGGAAATTGCAGCTTGTTGGGCAGGCTGCCCCGCTCGACCTCCCGGGTAAGCATAATAGCCAGGATAATCAAGATGGCTATAGCGCCGACGTTAATCAGCACCTGCACCGCCGCCAGAAAATCGGCACTCAGGACGACGAAGATGCCGGCTATTGACAGGAAGCAGAGAATCAGGCACAGCGCCGCCCGGAAGATGTTACGCAAACTGACCACAGCCAGTGCCGCCGTTATTGCTACTACAGCCAGTATCCAGAAAGCTATTTCTAATCCCATAATACTTCTCTTATAAGTCCCTGTCGATAAGCAGGGTTTGCTTGGGTAGTGTCTTCTCGACCTCGGGGCGGGCGTAACCGCTGGGCTTTCTTCTGTCCGGTGTCAGCAACTCCTCTTTGCTTAAAATCTGTTCGCTGAGCCGATAGGTAGCCCGCTCGTAGCTGTAGCCCATAAACAGGGCGTCGAAGGGACAGGCTTCAACGCATAAGCCGCAGTAGATACACGCCCCGCCGTTAAGCTGGTACTTCTCCACTCCATAGACCAGGTCGCACCTGAGGCAACGCTCCGTTTCCGAGAGCGCCGAATCCTTGTCCCAGCCGAGCTCGACACCATTAAAGCTGTTGAGCCGCTGCTGGTGCGGGATGGCGGATGTTTCGGGGCGCCACCCTTCTCTGGGGCCGCCTTCCCGGTCTATTATTTCCTCGGGTAGCGCCAGCGTTTCATCGATAATGCCGCTGCCGCCGAGGTACTTGTCTATGGATATTGCCGCCTGCCTGCCGGCGGCGATAGCCAGGATAACCGTTGCCGGCCCGAGAACGGCATCACCGCCGGCAAAGATGCCTTCCTTGGCGGTAGCCAGCGTGTCCGGGTCGACCTGGATGGTATTGCCGCGGCCGGTGGCCAGGCCAAACGGGTCGGGTAGCCTGGGCCGCTGACTGATGGCGGATATTATATTGTCCAGCTCTACTACGAATTCACTGCCCTCGATGGGCTCGGGACGCCGGCGTCCGCTGGCATCTTCTTTGCCCAGCTTCATGCGGACACACTCCAGTTTTAGCTCGTTGTTGTGGCTGGTCACTCTGGTTGGTGCTGCCAGGAAGAGTATCTTTATGCCCTCGTCCAGGGAGTCCTCGATCTCTTCCGGGCTGGCCGGCATCTCGGCACGGGTGCGACGGTAGATAATAGTTACCTCTTTAACCCCGAGGCGGAGGGCAGTCCGCGCAGAGTCCATAGCTGAGTTGCCGCCGCCGATAACAGCCACCCGGTTGCCCAGTCCTACCTTCTTGCCCAGCTTAACTTCTCTGAGGAAGTCTATACTGCCGAGTATTTTGGGGTTGTCCTCGCCTTCGATACCCAGCTCGATAGCCTGATGCGCCCCGATGGCGATAAAAACGGCGCTGAAGCCCTCTTCCAGGAGGCTTTCCGGGCGGTCTATCCTGGTATCGGTCTTTATCTTAACACCGGCGTTCTCTATCTCACTTATATTATCGCTGAGTATTTTATCGGGTAACCGGTATTCGGGGATGCCGAAACGCATCATACCGCCCGGCTGGGGCAGGGCTTCGAAGACTGTCACCGCGTGACCGCAGAGCTTGGCCAGATAGTAGGCAGCAGTAAGCCCGGCCGGCCCCGCGCCGATAATCGCTACCTGCTTGCCGCTGGCCGGGGCTGTTTTAGACCTTTGCTTCCATATACCGGTATTGTTATCGACGGCGAAACGCTTTAGCATGCGGATGGCAATGGGTTCATCGATAAGCCCACGGTTGCAGGAAGACTCGCAAGGGTGGGCGCAGATATAGCCGCAGACCGAGGGGAAGGGTATCTTCTCCCGGATTACGGCTAACGCCTCATCCGGTTTGCCCTGTGCCAGGCAGCGGATATAGCGGGCGGCGTCCACATGCGACGGGCAATCCTGGGTGCACGGCGCCGGGATTAGCCCCTTTTCTCCCTTTTCGGAGGTTTCTATCTCAATGCAGCCGTGGGGGCAGTTCCGGGCGCAGGTATAACAGCCGATGCAATTATCCTGAGACCAGGCAAGGACATTGCCGCGAATACGGCGGGAGACGGTCAGCCTCTCCTCGGGGTATTGCGTGGTAATAGGCTGACGAAAGAGGTGCTTCAAGGTTAGGGCCATCCCCTTGACAATGCCGTTACCGTAGTGCTTAAACATCAATCCGGTCGCCTCCCAGCTTGAAAAACTTTGACCAGATGAGTATCAGGGCTATCATTATAAACAGGCCTGCAAACACTATCAGCCAGACTGGTGCTTCCGGCCAGAAAACGACCTGCAGGCTGGTGATAAGCAGGTTTATCAATGCCAGTGGCAGCAGGAACTTCCAGGTAAAAGCCATGACCTGGTCTATCCTCAGGCGGGGTATGGTGGCCCGTACCCAGACGATAACGGAAAAGACGGTGACCACTTTTATAATAAACCAGAGGAAGGGTGGCAGGAGGGGTCCTCTCCAGCCGCCGAGGAAGAGGGTGGTGATTATGGCGGAGATGGTCAGTGCCTCGGCATATTCCATCAGGAAAAATGTCGCCCATTTCATGCCGGAGTATTCAATGTTGTAGCCGGCAACAATCTCGGAGTCGGCTTCCACCAGGTCGAATGGGGTGCGGTTCATCTCGGCTAGCGAGCCGATAAAGAAGATCAAGAAGCCCAGGGGCTGGAGCAGGATAAAGGGAACGGTCTGGGCTTCGACTATCTCGGTTAGCGATAGGGAGCCGGCAATCAGGACGACGCCGAGGATGGACAGCGCCAGCGGGATTTCATAGCTGACAAGCTGGGCTACGTCTCGCATCGCCCCGATAAGCGAGTACTTGTTATTGGAGCTCCAGCCGGCCATGAAAATACCGATTGACGCCATCGAGCTGACGGCTACTATATAGAGAATACCGATGTTGAGGTCGACTAGCAGGGCACCGTCCTGGAAGGGAATCACGGCGAACATCATCAGCACCGGAACAAAGGCGACTATCGGCGCCAGCCAAAAGACCGGCTTATCTCCCCTGGCGGGGACGATGTCTTCCTTGGTCAGTACCTTGATGACATCGGCTAGTGGCTGGAGAAGGCCGAAAGGCCCGGCGCGGTTGGGTCCGAGGCGGACCTGAATGCGTCCTAACAACCGGCGCTCAAACCAGATGAAGAACATAACCGTTAACAAAATAAAGGTGATTATAATAACGGTAAAGACCAGCAGGTGCAACCAGAAGTTGCCCGGCCAGAGAGCCTCTTGTGGTATTAACTCTGGCATTATCTGTCCACCTCACCCAGGCAAATGTCTATACTGCCGAAGATGACTATGGCGTCGGCCAGTTTCCAGCCGATAATCATCTCTCTCAGTGCCGTCAGGTTAATCAGAGAAGGTGCCCTGATATGAAAGCGGTAGGGCTTCTCCGAGCCGTCTGATACCAGGTAATAGCCGAGCTCTCCCTTGGGGGCTTCGATGTGGGCAAAGGCTTCACCCGCTGCCGGCCTGAACCGGAGTGGCACCCTATTCAGTACTTTGCCCTGCGGCAGTTGCTCTATAGCCTGCTCAATGATGCGGATACTCTGGTGCATCTCCGCTATTTTTATCCGGTAGCGGTCATAGCAATCGCCGGCGCTACCGGTGGGGAT
>DAOUSH010000037.1 GCA_030627335.1 Dehalococcoidia bacterium
ACTATGCCTACCCCGAGGAAAAGGTCAAGGAAGCATTAGCCAACCTGCCAAAGGTTCCCAATCAATAGGCTATAAATAATAAGAGGGCGGGTTATTACACCCGCCCTCTTATTATTTATAGCCTATTGATTGGCAACCTTTGGCAGGTTGGCTAAAGCTTCTTTGACCTTTTCCTCGGGGTAGGCATAGTCCACAAGCTTGCCGGAGAGGTAGGCATCGTAGGCGGCTAGGTCAAAGTGGCCATGACCGCTATGTGCCAGCAGGATGGTTTTTGACTCACCGGACTCCCGACACTTGAGGGCTTCATCGATGGTTGCTCTGATGGCATGGTTGGTTTCCGGGGCGCTGATGATACCCTCGGTGCGGGCAAACTGGATGCCGGCTTCGAATGTAGCCATCTGCGGAACCGCCCTGGCTTCAACGAGCCCCAGCTTGTGCAGGTGGCAGATAATAGGTGCCATGCCGTGATAGCGCAGACCACCGGCGTGTACCGGCGGCGGCATAAAGTCGTGTCCCAGGGTGAACATCTTCAGTAATGGCGTCATACCGGCGACATCGCCGAAGTCATAAGCATATAAGCCCTTTGTAAGAGTCGGGCAGCTTTCCGGCTCCACGTTTATGATACGCAAATCCGGCTTTTTACCATTGATTTTATCCTTAACGAAGGGCAGGTACATCCCGGCGAAGTTGGAACCGCCGCCGACGCAGCCAACTATAATATCAGGATATGCATCCGCCATTTCCATTTGCATCATCGCCTCCTGGCCGATGATGGTCTGGTGAAGCAGCACATGATTGAGAACGCTACCCAATGAATAGTGGGTATCGTCACGACCGGCGGCATCCTCGACGGCTTCGCTGATAGCCAGCCCGAGGCTTCCGGGGCAATCCGGGTCTTTAGCCAGCATATCGCGGCCGGCTTTGGTGTCGGTGCTGGGGCTGGCGACACAGGTGGCGCCCCAAGTATTCATCATCAGGCGGCGATAGGGTTTCTGCTGATAGCTTATCTTCACCATATAGACTTTGCACTCTATACCAAAGAGTGCGCAGCCGAATGCCATGGAACTGCCCCACTGGCCGGCGCCGGTCTCGGTGGCGATGCGCTTGGTGCCCTCTTTCTTGTTGTAGTAAGCCTGGGCAACGGCGGTGTTGGGTTTATGACTGCCGGCCGGGCTTGTGCCCTCGTATTTGTAGAAGATTTTAGCCGGTGTGTCTAGCGCCTTCTCCAGGGCATATGCCCGGTGAAGGTTGGTGGGTCTCCAGATACGATATATTTCCTGTACCTCTTCCGGGATTTCGATATACTGTTCCGGGCTGAACTCCTGCATAATGAGGCCCATCGGGAACAGTGGTGCCAAGTCATCCGGAGTTACCGGATTGCCCGTTCCCGGGTGCAGCACCGCCGGCAGCGGCTCGGGTAAGTCGGGCAGGATGTTGTACCAGTGGTTCGGCATGTCCTTCTGGTCGAGCTGAAACATTGCTCTTTTCATTGCTTGCTCCTTTCTATCTATAATTATTTAATGACTATATATAAAAAACCCCCTACCCTTGAAGGGGCAGGAGGCTCGGCTCTGCGGTGCCACCCTTCTTAGTCAATCAAAAACAGAATTGACCATCTCTATCAGGTATAAAACAATAAAAACTACTTCATACCCTGGGGTACGTTAACGCTTCCCTGGCGGCAAAACCTACTTAAACCGGTAGGGCAGTTCGGTTTGCAACTCCCAGGCCCATTCAACTTCTACGCCAGCATCGGCTCACACCTTACCCGACTCTCTGTGCCTCGCTGGAAGCCTACTAGTCCTGTTCACAGCCTTTATTTTATTTAATTAGATGAACTATAGCTGAATTATAGCCAATTGTCAAGGAAATAGTCTCAGGCGCATAATCGGCGACGATTGTGTTATACTTTTAGTGATATTCGTTAGGATTGGCGGAGGACTGAGATTTGAGGGATATTCTGGTTGTCGGCGGTGGTCCGATAGGTAGCTATGTAGCCTTTAGGCTGGCCGGGATGGGATATGGGGTAGCGGTGCTGGAGCAGAAAGAGAAGATGGGAGGTAGGGTCTGTTGCACCGGCATTATCAGCCCGGAGTGCCTGAGCGCTTTTGGCATTGATGATAGTGTGGTCTTGAGGCGGGTAAACAGCGCACGGATATTCTCGCCCTCGGGTCGGCTGACAAGGCTATGGCGGGGGGAAGAGCAAGCCTGCATTATTGACCGGGCGGCATTTGACTTATCTATGGCCGAGAGGGCTATAGATGCCGGAGCGGAGTATCATTTTAGCAGCCCGGTGAGAAGTATAACGGTCAAAGATGATAGGGTGGTAACCGAGGTTGCACAGAACGGAACAGGGCTTGAGTTTGAAGCCAGGGCGGTAGTTATCGCCAGCGGTTTCGGCTCAAGATTGCCTGGCATATTGGGGTTGGGCAAAGCTGGAGATTGTGTGGTAGGAGCCCAGGCTGAGGTGGCGACAGCGAGTGTAGACGAGATAGAGGTGTATATGGGTCGGGAGGTGGCCCCCGGCTTTTTCGGCTGGCTGGTGCCCACCACCCAGAAAAAGGCTCTGGTCGGTCTCTTATCACGACGCCGGGCTGATTTCTATATGAGAAAGCTGATATCCTCACTAAGGGAGCAGGGGAAGGTTATATCGGATGAGGTAGAGCCGGGCTATCGCGGGATTACCCTCAGTCCGCCAAAAAGGACCTATGGTGGACGTGTAATTGTGGTTGGTGATGCCGCGGGACAGGTGAAGCCGACAACCGGTGGCGGTATCTACCTCGGCTTACTGTCTGCCGAGATAGCTGCCAAGCACCTGAAACAGGCGCTGGAGGATGACGACCTGTCGCCGGGGAGACTGGCGGGATATGAGAGGGAATGGAAAAAAAAGCTGGGGCAGGAGCTGAAGATATGCTACTGGGCGCGGAGGTTCTACGAGAAGCTGAGCGATAAGAAGATAGACCAGATATTTGACATAATAACAGCTAATGGCATTGATGAGGCACTGCTGAAGGCTGATAGTCTGTCTTTTGACTGGCATGGCAGGGCGATAGTCAAGCTAGCCAGGCAAAAGGTGATGTCCCGGTTCTTCAACATAATAAGGTTGCCTTCCTGGATTGGTGCCGAGTAATTAGAAATAGAATGGATAGTAGCAGTCATAAGATAAGCCTGGGCGAAGCTGTCAGCCAGTTTCTTGGTGGCTTACCGCCCGAAGAGGCCAAGATAAGTCAGCAGGTGCTGTACCAGTTTGTTCGCTGGTTCGGGCGAGAGCGATGCCTGGCTGACATAAGGGCTCCGGAGATAGCCAACTATTCCGGGAGGATATCGACAACGGACGCCGACCATGCCAAAAAGCAGAACATAATACGGGGCTTCCTGGCATTAGCCAGAAAAAAGGGCTGGACAGAGAATAATCTGTCGGTCCACCTCAAGGCTAAGAAGGGGAAACCACAGCAGGCAGCTTGTAACAGACATGGTTTGCCGGAGACCATTTCTTTAACACAGCGGGGTTATGATGAAATGAATCGGGAGCTGTCAGCGTTGAAGGAAAGGCGGCCAGAGACTGTTGAAGATATTCGACGAGCGGCGGCGGATAAGGACTTCCGTGAGAACGCCCCGCTGGATGCCGCCCGGGAGCAGTTGGGTTACATTGATGGACGCATTAGAGGGCTGGAAGAAACACTCAAGCTGGCTTCTATAATTGACGACAGAGCGGCAACGACGCATCGGGCGGGTATCGGTGACTGCGTGTTGCTTATAGATCTTGATTCCGGTGAAGAAGTGGACTATACCATTGTCAGCCCCAAGGAGGTAGACCCGGCCCGGGGGAGGATTTCAAATACGTCACCGCTGGGCAGGGCTATTGTTGGGCGGGGCGTGGGTGAAGTAATAGAGATAACGGTGCCGGCTGGCACTCTGCGCTACCGGATTGAAAGGGTTGGGCGCTGGTAAAAAACACATAGACCGATAAAAAAGTGCCTGGCGGATGTTGACACCTTCCAGGCAACGGTATAATCTTACGCCAGCGACAACTAATCGGGAGGTTTAGAAAATGGAGAAGACCACCAACGGATTGCAGGAAAATGTTGCCGGGCTCCTGTGCTATGTTCTGGGTTGGGTCAGCGGACTGATATTTTACCTGATAGAGACGGATAACAAGTTCGTCCGTTTCCATGCCGTACAGTCGATAATCGTTTTCGGTTTCCTAAATATCGTCGGCATCGTTTTTGGCTGGATGTACTATATTGGTATGGTTGTGGGCTCAATAGTTAGTTTGCTCAGCTTTGTTCTGTGGGTAGTATTGATGATCAAGGCGTACCAGGGGATTATGTATAAACTACCTGTAGTCGGCGACCTGGCGGAGAAATGGTCAGCTAAGAAAGCGGGATAAACAACGACTCGATTGGTGGATGGATCTCTATTTAACCTAAATTGAAGTCGGTTGACTTGTGTGCTAGACTTAGCTTGGGGAAATGTTTGAGCCAAAGATAAGGACCTGGATATTCAGCCAGCAACCCCTGTTTCAGCAGGGAGTGCGTCAATCTCTTGAAAGCCAGAATATAGAGGTTGCCGGGGAGGCGAAGGTTACCGATAAGATGTCGCAGACCATTGAGGTTATGCCTCCCGAGGTGGCCATAGTGGATGTTGACGAAGCCTTTGACAGTGGCCTTAATCTAGCTTACAGGATAAAACAGGTGACCCCCAGCACCGCTGTAATTATACTATCATCAAGTGTCAATGATGACCATTTGTTTAAGGCCATTAAGGTACAGGCTGCGGCCTATCTGGGTAAGGATATCAGCAGTAGCGAGCTGTGCAACATCGTAAAACGCGTAGCTAAAGGCGAGCAACCTATAAAGGAGAGCATGTATAACCGGCCTAAGCTAGCGGCACAGATTCTGAGCCAGTTTAACGAATTATCACAGCAGCAAGAGGTAAAAGAGCTGATTTCCCCACTCACCTCACGGGAGATAGAGATAATCAACTACGTGGCTCAGGGCTATGCTAACAAGCAGATTGCGGCTAAACTGAATATCAGCGAACAGACGATAAAGAACCATGTTACCTCGATTTTGGGCAAGCTGGACGCCAATGCCAGGACTGAGGCGGTGGTCAAGGCGATAAAAAAGGGCTTGATTACTATCGAGCAGTAAGTGATATGCCCCAGCTTTATGCCTACCTGTGGATATAATTGAGGACAGAGGGTATTCTTTTATCAAATAGAAATACTGCTATGGAGTGGCAATGCTAAGTGTCGAGCAGGCGTTGGAAAAGGTTCTTAGCTATGTGGATGCCCTGGAAGGCGAGGAGCGTCCTATTCTGGATAGCCTGGGGCAGGTTCTGGCTGAGGACGTATATGCCGGGATAAATGTCCCCTCGCTGGACAATTCGGTTATGGATGGGTATGCGATTCAATCCAGGGATACCGAGGGTGCCAGCCTGGAATCGCCCCGTATATTGCGTGTTGTCGGCACGGTGGCGGCTGGCTCAAAGGCTGACTGCAGGGTGGTGTCGGGGACGGCTGTTCGGATTATGACCGGGGCGCCGATACCTGAAGGCGCCGACAGTGTGGTCAAATTTGAGGATACAGATGAGACCTGCCGTAAGAAAGATAATGGCGGGATAGGCATTCTAAAGGGGGTTA
>DAOUSH010000135.1 GCA_030627335.1 Dehalococcoidia bacterium
CTGTCGACCTCGTCTTCAGCCATGGTATCGCTGATGAGGATGGCAAGACCGGGCGGATTTTCAAACCTCTTTTCGTGGCGGAACATAACCGTCTCGCCACCCACTTTTAGTGCTCGCTCACCAACACCGATGGTAACCGGTCTGATGGGTGGAGCTGATGCCTCATCCAGTTTCTCCCTGGCTTCATCGGAGATATAGGGACAGGCAGAGAGTTCCGCCCTGCCGGTAGCCAGGCTCATAGCGAATGCCAGGCAGGTAGGTACCCCGCATTCGCCACAGTTGGTCTTGGGCAGTAGCTTAAATATCTCTATTCCGGTAAGCGGCATCAATAACCTCCATTAGCTACATTATCGGTTCCATAGAAAGCGCCGGGTGCCCCTTCTCCTGCAGGAAGGGGAGTATTTCCTCTTCGGTGGTGCCTATCGTCTCATCAGCAATCATATCTAGGAGATTGGGAATGCCGATTTCTTTGGCCCTGGCGTTGAAACGCTCAGCAATCTCCTCCTTCAAGCTCTTGGGCATCCAGACCAGCCGTTTGATACTACCTTCAGCGCTCAAGAACTTTCTCTGAGTAATGTTATACTTACCGTGGCCGACAAAGCCGGGGGTGCTCAAGCCACCGCCGATGGTGCCGGCCAGCGCCGTAAACTTCATCCCGCAGGGGGTCATTGCCGTATACTCCCTGTTTACCGTCATTACTCCGTTGCATATCGGCAGGACGGCAGCGATACATTCACAGCAACCGCAGGTGGTCATCGGGTTGTTTATGATGCTGTAGAAGTTATAGTGGTCTATCTTGCCGCGAGAAGCCTTAAAGATGAAATCGTTGACTCCCTTCCACTGCCCCAGACGGGCATCTATCGTATCTCCCTTGGGCACAGGCTGATTAGGCCCGGTAGGGCTAATCTCATAGGCGGCTTTGCAGTCCATCCAGTTATATGAGCCACAGAGGCCAGTCCTTTCCGGGCTTATGGTACAGACGTGGCTGGGAGCGAAGGACTGGCACAGGGTGCAGGAGTAATATATATCCGTTTCTTCGTCGGTCATGCCCTCTATGCGGGCATCCCGGATGGCGTAAGTCTCCTTGGCTTTGGCTACGAGCTCTCGCACCTTGTCCTCTTCGGTATAGAGCTTTACCTGTATCTTGTCAAAAATTCTGCCGAAGTTCTGGTGTAGCTTGGCGTAGAGGATATCGCCGATATGGCGCAGTTTAAAACCCTTGCTCTGCGCCGATTTGCTGATTCGCAGCCAAGCGATATCCCGCTGTCCGATATGCATAACCCCCTGAGCATAGTTAATCAAGTGATGTATTTGTCTCTCCAGGATAGGTTCATAATCTTCCTGCATTTCCCGTCCGGCAATCTCAACCACTATCGCCAGGGGTAGCCTTGCGCCTACCTCGACATCGGTTATATCGGGGCCGATGACTTCTATTTTGCCATCTTCAACTTCGTCCATACCCTTGCTGGTAACCCACTCGACCATCTGGCTTTTACCGCCGCCACATTCAAGAAAAACCTCTTCTCGGCGAACCCTTTCGCCCTCGAAAGCGGGCCCAAAAGCTACCGGAATCGGCAGCTCTGTA
>DAOUSH010000045.1 GCA_030627335.1 Dehalococcoidia bacterium
CCGGGCTCTGTCGCCGACCGGGGCGATAAAGACCTGTGGCTGGGGGAGGGGTGGTATGGCGACCCCCTGCTTTTTCAGATTGAGAATAATGCGCTCGATGCCGGTGGCGAAGCCGACCGCTGGCGTCGGTTTGCCGCCCAGCTCCTCGATAAGCTCGTCATAGCGGCCGCCACCACCGATGGTACTCTGGGCGCCCTCCGTCTGCGGCTGGATTTCAAATACTGTCCGTGTATAGTAGTCCAGCCCCCTGACCAGGCGGTGGTCGACGCTGAAGGGGAGCTCAAGCAGGCCGAGGTAGTTTTTTAACAGGTTGAAGTGCTCGGCGCATTCGGGGCAGAGGTGGTCGACGCTTCCCGGCGCTGAGATGGTCAATGGCTGGCACTGCGGCTGCTTGCAGTCCAGCAGGCGCAGGGTGTTTTTCTCCAGCCTTACCATACAGTCGGGGCACAGTTCGGCTTTATGCCGGGCATAGTATTGCCGTAGACTGTTAAGGTAATCGGGGCGGCACTGGCGGCAGCCGATGCTGTTGAGTAGTAGCTTCAGTTGCTTTAAGCCCAGCATCTCCAAGAAACGCCAGGCAATGTCGATGACCTCGGCGTCGAGGACGGGGTCGTTGTCGCCGATAGCCTCATAGCCGAACTGGCAGTGCTGGCGGTACCGGCCAGCCTGAGGCCTCTCATAGCGAAAGATGGGGGCGAGATAGTAGAGCTTTACCGGTTGTGGCTTGTTGTGCAGGCCGTGCTCTATATAGGCACGGCAGACCGGCGCCGTTCCCTCCGGTCTCAGCGTTAGCTGGTTGCCGCCCTTGTCTCTAAGGGAATACATCTCCTTTGCCACGATGTCGGTCTCCTCGCCGATGCTGCGGCTGAAGAGACCGGTGCTCTCGAAGACGGGGGTGTCGATGCGCTCGTAGCCGTATAGCTGGCAGATGCAATCTGCCTTCTGTTTGATGTAGCGCCAGCCGGCTTGCTCTTGCGGCAGGATATCAACCGTTCCACGCGGTGCTTGGTACACGTCAGCTCCTGTTTTTAGGCTAGAATACAGTATTACGACTCCGTTTGTAAAGACAGCCCCGGCTTTGCCAAGCTATCGGCATTGCATTATACTTAAAGTATAGTTCTGGCTATCGGTAGCGGGAAAGATGTCTTTTAATCTACTTATAGAAAAAGCCGGCCAGTATCTCCCCCGGGAGAAGCTGGCAGTGGTCGAGGAAGCCTACAGGTTTGCTCTTAAAGCACACGAGGGGCAGCTGCGTAAATCGGGCGGACCCTATCTGGAGCACCCACTTCAGGTGGCTATCACCCTTGCCGAGCTACAGCTTGATGCCGATGCTCTGGCGGCGGCGCTGATGCACGATGTTACCGAGGACTGCGGCATACCCATCTCCCGGATAGAGACGGAGTTTAGCCCGGAGATAGCCAAACTGGTAGACGGCACTACCAAGCTGAGCCGGCTGTCCTTGCAAGTCCCCGGTGGAGTGGCAAAGCGGGGCGAGGTGGCTGCCAGGCAGCAGCAGGCGGAAAGCTTGCGCAAGATGCTGGTAGCAATGGCTGAAGATTTGCGTGTTGTTTTCATAAAGCTGGCTGACAGGCTGCACAATATGCGTACCCTTAAGGCGCTGCCGCCGGAGAAGCGGCGCGACATCTCAAGAGAAACGCTGGAGATGTATGCCCCACTGGCACACCGCCTGGGAATATGGGAGCTAAAGTGGCAGCTCGAAGATTTATCTTTCCGCTATCTTGAGCCGAGGAAATACACCAATCTGGTGCACCTGGTGGCTACCCGCCGCACCGAGCGGGAGGGCTTTATCGCCAGGGTAATAGACATCTTAAAGAAAGAGTTTGAGAAGGCCGGGCTGGAAGCCGAGATATCCGGCAGGCCCAAACACTTGTACAGCATCCACCAGAAGATGGAGCGATATGCGGCTCAGGGTAAGTACTTCGATGACATATACGACCTGCTCGCCCTGCGGGTGCTGGTAGATACCATACCGGATTGCTACAACGCTATCGGCATTGTACACAGCCTGTGGCATCCGCTACCCGGTGGTTTTGACGACTATATCGGCAACTCCAAGCCGAACGGCTACCAGGCGTTGCATACCGTGGTCGTGAGCCTGGGGACGACCCCGCTGGAAATCCAGATTCGTACCTGGGAGATGCACCATATCGCCGAGTATGGCTTAGCCTCTCACTGGCGCTACAAGGAGGGGGAGAAGGAGGACATCCACTTTGAAGAGAGGATAGGCTGGCTGAGGCAGTTGATTGATTGGCACCGCGAGCTCAGTGGCGCCGAGGAGTTCCTGGAGTCGGTCAAAACGGATATCTTCATCGACCAGGTCTTCGTCTTCACCCCCAAGGGTGAGATTAAAGACCTGCCCAAGGGCTCGACCCCGCTCGATCTAGCCTATCGCATCCATACCGAGCTGGGACACCGGTGCATCGGGGCTAAGGTCAACGGTCGGATGGTGCCCCTCGATTATCAGCTGGCTAACGGCGATGTCGTCGAGATTTTAACCACCAAGCGGGCGAAGGGACCTACCAGGGACTGGTTGAGCCCCCATCTGGGCTATATCAAGACCTCCCACGCCCGGGAGAAGATACGGCAGTGGTTCAAGAAGCAGGAGCGGGCGGAGAACATTGATCACGGCCGGGAGTTGCTGGACAAGGAGCTGAAACAGCTGGGCTTGAAATATAGCAACCGTGAGACGCTGGCTAAGCATTTCAAATACACCACCGTAGACGACTTTCTGGCAGCTATCGGCTATGGCGGTATCAGTGTTCACCACATTGCTCTGAAGATGGCGGCACAACAGGAGCAGCCAAAGGCGGTAGCCGGGGTGACGCCGCTCAAGCCGCCGGTATCAGCCATACGAGTGCTCGGCGTCGGCGATTTGCTGACCAATCTAGCCAGGTGCTGCCACCCGGTTCCTGGCGATGAGATTATCGGCTATATCACCCGGAGCCGGGGGGCGACCATCCACCGGCAGGATTGCTACAATATTATCAATGAGGATGAGAAGGAGCGGCTGATTGAGGTGGAGTGGGGGCAGACTGATGCCCTTTACCCGGTTAGGGTTCAGGTCGAAGCCTGGGACAGGGTCGGGCTGGTACGGGACATCTCCACTGTCGTCGCCGAGGATAAAGTCAATATCATCAATATGACCGTTAATGAGCACGACGACCGAACTGTCACCCTGTACTTTTCCCTGGAGACGAAGGGTATAGCCCAGCTGAGCCGTCTCCTGAATAAGATAGGCGGCATCAAAGGGATCGCCAGCGTCAGCCGGGTCGGCGACGAGGCTACCGCCAAAACCAGCCCTTCTACATAATCCCTCCTCTTCACAGGGGGCGTTACATTGTTGTATAATACATAGGTTAGCTAGGGAGGTAGTTGATTGGCAAACACTAAATCAGCCCAGAAACAGATACGGGTATCCCAGAAAAAGCGGGCGAGGAATAAGCCGGTGCGCAGCCAGGCCAAGACCCTGGTGGGCAAGGCAGAGGAGCTTATCTTCTCAGGTGATATCGAGCCGGCTCAGGGTGCGGTAACTGCCGCTATCAGCTCTCTGGATAAGGCAGCTAGGAAGGGGGTTCTCCACCCCAATAGCGCCGCCCGCCGCAAGTCACGGCTGGCGAAGAAGCTGAACAAGGCTCAGCCCCAGCCGGCGGCCGAGTAAGCCGCTTTTTACCGAGCCACATAGCTTCTTAACTACCGGGCTGCTGTTCTTCTGGTAGCCGGGTAGTTTTCTTATTCAGGGTATTGACAAAGAGGCTCCCTTGTTCTAAAATAATAGAACAGATGTTCGTTGTGGGCTGGATTTATGAAGACGAAGCAGGAAAAGCTGTCACCCAAACAGCATTGTATTGTTGACTTTATCTATCGTTTCTGGGAGGACAGGGGCTTCCCCCCCAGTATCCGGGACATCGTCGCCGGCTGTGGTTTGAGTTCCACCTCCGTTGTCGATTATAACCTGAGGATTCTGGAGAGGCAGGGATACATTCGCCGCCACCGAGAGGTTTCGCGCGGTATTTCAATGCCGGCTGGCGCTCATACCACCGGACGCAGGCTCTTCATCCCCGTTATCGGGCAGATAGCCGCCGGTGAGCCGATACCGGTGCCTGATACCGATGCCTGGGATGTAACCGCCGCCTCGGACACCATCGAGGTGACCGGGGATTTAACCCGGGGCAAGGAAGGCGTTTATGCCCTGAAGGTGAAAGGCTTGTCAATGGTGGATGCCATGATCAACGACGGCGACATCGTGCTCATGCAGTATGTGAATGCGGTGGAAAACGGAGAAATGGCGGCGGTATGGCTCAAGTCTGAGAAGGAGGCAACGCTGAAAAAGTTCTACTTGGAAGAGGGCCGGGTCCGCCTCCAGCCAGCCAACAGCCGTATGAAAGCCATCTATGCCGAGCCCGGCAATGTCGAGATTCAGGGCAGGGTAATCGCTGTCATCAGACAGCTTGATTAAAGCCGTTTGATTTTCCCCGCCGTTAAGTATAGACTGCTGGCGGAAGCGGCATTGGCATTCCATTGCGGCGTTGTTCTATACTTAGGGGTGGGCTATGATATTATCTCAGTTTCAGTCTGTCGGTCACGACCTTTTCAGCCGGGGTCTGGTCTGCTCGCATAGCGGCAATCTAAGCATCAGGCTGGGAGAAAACCTTATCATAACCCGGCGCGGCAGCCAGTTCAATTGCCTTGAGGAAAACGACCTGATTGAGACCGGCATAGACAAGAATAACCGGGCTACCCCCCTGGCTTCAGTGGAATTACCCGTTCACCGCGCCATCTACCAACAGACCTCGGCGCAGGCTATAGTCCATGCCCACCCCCCTCACGCCGTTGCCCTGTCGCTGACCGAAACCGAGATAATCCCCAATGCCGAGATGCTATCGGTAATCGGCAAGGTGCCGGTTCTTGGCCGTGGCATGGAGGTCGCCCCCGGTGGCCTGGCTGATATTATCGCCCGGGCGCTGGAGGGAAACCGTGTCGTTATGGTTCATGGTCACGGCAGTTTCGCCATCGGTCAACTGCTTGACGAGGCTTACAGTTTTACCGCAGAGTTTGAGGCAAGTTGCCAGGTAAGCTGCCTGCTCAAGTCTCTAAAGGTGGACTCTGCCAGAGACTAGTCTTCCTTAGACCGGTTCCTGCCCCGTTGCCAGCGGTCGACCCCGAAGGCTGACAGCCCCCGATTTCTCAGAGCGGCAATTGTTGTAGGTAGAAACTTGGCTA
>DAOUSH010000014.1 GCA_030627335.1 Dehalococcoidia bacterium
CAGTCGTTTATGGCGATACGGGATTCTCCAGGTTCGTTTATGAAATCTAGCACTCTAAGTCCGGCATCGTAGTTTTCCGCCAGTATATCCAGAAACCCGGACAGGAAATCGTAATCCTTCTGCCCCCAGATGGCATTAACGATGTTTAAGCGGAAGCCTTCACCATCCTTACCCTCGGCGCCTTCACCACGGCTGACAAGCTCCAGAGCCAGCTTGTTAAAAGCGGCGTGCAGGTCTTCGTCTTCCAGAATAAAGTGAAGAACATCCGCCATTTGCTGCTCTGTTTCGCCATCGGCACCGGCGTAGGTCATAGCCAGCGCCAGCGATAAACTGTATGGCGAGTAGAACAGGTTGCCGTCATTTTCCTGGTTGAGCTGCTGGTACAGGTCAAGGGCAAACTCAATGTTGCCGTCGACCAGGGTTTCCAGGTCGGTTGCGCTTACGTCCGGGGAAGTATCATAAGGCTTGTCAGACTTAAGCTCCTCGCCGGATACAGATTGGGCACAGGATACTGAGCTTAGCAATACGACCACCATCATCAGCGATAGAATTAGTTTCTTCATACAGACACCTCCACTTGTTAGACCTATAAGCTCACTATTAATAACGATAAAACCTGGGTTTGGTTAGGGGCTTATAATTCTAATTCGTCATGTTGAACGGTTTGAGGGTGATGGTGGCGTGTGCTATTATGGATGACTGTGGAAATCAATGTTCTGTTTGATGAGGGGCTTGATGGTTGCCTTGATACCGGGTGGCTGGAAGGTATAGCCAGGGCGGCGCTGGCTGCTCAGGGTATCGGGGACGATGTCGAGATGGGGCTGGTGATTGCCAGCCAGGAAAGGGTGCAGGAGCTGAACAGGGCTTACCGGGGGCAGGATAAGCCTACCGATGTTCTCGCCTTTGCTCTGCTTCCCGAAACTGATACAGAGCCGGGTTTATCGTTCACCGCCCCGCCCGATGGAGTAAAGCACCTGGGCGAGGTGATTATCAACTATCCACAGGCTGTCCGGCAGGCGGAGGAACGACAGCATTCACTAAAGAGGGAGGTGGCTATCCTCGTCATCCACGGAGTGCTTCACCTGCTGGGCTATGACCATATCGAAGATGATGAAGCAGCCGTAATGTCGGTTAAAGAGGCGGAAATACTGAAGACGGTTGAGGCAGATCTACAATGAAGGTACTGGGGATTGCCGGCAGTCCGCGGCGGGATGGCAATACCAACCGGTTGCTGGCTGAGGTGCTGAAAGGCGCCGCCAGCAGGGGGGCTGAGGTCGAGACCATTGTCCTTAATGATCTGAAGATTGCTCCCTGCCAGCACTGTAATGCCTGCCGTGAGGCGGGTGAATGTAAATACGACGACGATATGCAGATGGTCTACCGGGAGCTGGCTGATGCCGACCGGATTGTACTGGCTTCGCCGATACACTTTATGGGGGTAACCGCCCAGGCCAAGACGATGATAGACCGCTGTCAGGCGCTATGGGTTCGGAAATATAAGCTGGATCTGCCTCCCCTCGGCGACCGCCGCCGGCGGAAGGGGCTGTTCGTTTCCGTCGGCGGTCTCAATAAAGCCAACCTGTTTCAGCCGGCGCTGGCTACGGTAAAGGCGTTCTTCGCCACCCTGGATATAAGCTATGCCGGTGGGCTGGTCTTCCCCGGGGTAGACGATAAGGGTGATATAGCCCGGCACGGCAATGCCCTGGAGCAAGCCTATCTTGCCGGACAGAAGCTGGTAGAGGACTAGGCCGCCGCTTTGCTGCTACGGGTGAAAAAGGCGATAAATGCCAGCAGGAGTGCCCATAGCGGGACGATGACTAACACTATTATCCCCGAGATATAGACACCGGGCGGCGCAGCAATATGGAACATTACCAGGACTTCGTAGAGATTATAGCCGTACAGGGCGTTCACTACCAGATAAGAGGCTATGGAGAATAGAATCAACAGAACCAGGGGGGCGATATAGAGCATCAACTGCCAGACGAGTATTATATGGCCGGCAAACGGGGAGCCGATGAAGTGCCGCTCTCCAGCCCGGAACTGCCGCCATATCCGCCAGACATAAAATACCAGTGACAGCACCAGTAGGTAGATAAATACCAGGGCTATCGTAGCTATAGTATCAATCGTCTTCCAGTGTGCCCACCAGGGTACCGACATCGACTCCAGTTCCAGCCCCAGCAGCAGATTGGCTATGCCCGGAGCAATGCTGTGGCCAATGGTGCTTGCCTGGCTGTTCACCAGCACCGCTATCCCCATCTGATAGTCCGGAAGCAGAATCATATCCGTGGTGAAGTTCGGGGTATCACCGCCATGCCAGATAAGCGAAACATCATCACTGCCGCAGCTGATGAACCAGCCCATACCATAGCCCGTCTCCTTGCCGTTTTCCTCGAACTGTGTCGCCGCGGTATGGCACTCCTCAATGTCAGCCGCCGGGATGATTTGCCCCTCGGCGGTAAAGCCATAGTTGAGGTGGGCTATAAGCCACTTGCCCATATCCTCGGCGCTGGACATTATCCAGCCGGCTGGCAGAGCGCTACGGTAGATAGTTATATTACGGGAAATAACCCGCCCGTACATCGGCTGGTGCCCGTCCGCCCGGTCCAGCTTGGCGGCTTTATCGGGGTACAGGGTGGTGTTCTCCAGGCCCAGTGGAATGAATATTTTCTGCTCCATATATTCTTCGAAGGTAATCCCGGTTACCCGCTCGATAAGTGCTCCCAGGAGACAGTAGTTTATATCCGCATACTCAAATGACGAGCCCGGTGGGCGGTTGAGCCGGAGGTGGTTTATGGCGGCTACCACCGCCTTAAATTCGTCTTCCCCATGCTGGAATATCAGGGGGGCGGAGAGATTGCCCGGCAGTCCGCTTGTCTGGTTTAGCAACTGGCGCACCGTTATATCCGCTGCCTGCGGGTCGTTTAGCTGGAAATCAGGCAGGTACTGCTGGACTGGGGCATCCAGGTCAATCAAGCCTTCGTCCCGGAGCAGAAGCACGCCCAGGGCGGTAAACGATTTGCTGATTGATGCCAGGTCGAAGATGGTCTGGGGCGTTACCGGCGAAGGGTCGCTGAGGCTGGTAACGCCGAAGCCTTTAAGGTATGTAATCTCCTCTCCCTGAACGATGACCACCACTACTCCGGGGATGTCCTCGTCAATCATTTGCTGGATGATATAGTCATCGACCTCCGGGTAAGCGGTGGCTGTTTCCGGGGATGAAGTGCTTGGTATTTCTGCCCCGGCAGTCTGGTTGCATCCGGTAAATGCCAGGCTGGAGAGGCATACCATAGTTAGCAGGATAAAGCTGATTTTACTTCTAGCCATTCTATTCACCTGTAACAGCCTTCTCTTAAGTACAGGCTAATTTCGTGCCGCTCCGACAAGATTGGCTATATTTTTTATTCCCTCTTCCAGCATAAATTTCTCTATACCTTCAATGACGTCAATAGGAGCGCGTGGGTTGACTAAACTGGCGGTACCTACCTGTATGGCGCTGGCGCCAGCCATAATGAACTCAATGGCATCTGCGGCTGTGGCAATACCGCCGCAGCCGACAAGAGGTAAGTCCACGGCACCGGCTACTTCATACACTATAGCCAGTGCTACCGGTTTGATGGCTGGGCCGGATAACCCACCGGTTATGTTGCCCAGTAACGGTTTCCGTTTGTCTATATCTATAGCCATCCCCTTCAGCGTATTTATCAGTGATATGGCGTCGGCACCGGCTTCGGCGACGGCTACGGCTATTCCGGCTATATCGCTGACATCGGGCGCCAGCTTGACCAGTACCGGGAGAGAGGTTGCCTTACGCACGGCGGCGGTTACCTTAGCCGCCGATTTAGCACTGGCACCGAACTCAGCGCCGCCGGCTTTTATGTTGGGACAACTGATATTTACCTCGAGGGCGCTGACGCCGGCCACCCCATCCAGAAGCCCGGCTAGTTTTGCATAATCGTCAATAGTCTCGCCGGCGATATTGACGATGACCGGTACCTGCCATTTCGCCCAGACGGGCGCCTTTTCCCTGATTAGTGCGGCGACGCCGATATTCTGCAGCCCGATGGAATTGAGTATGCCGCCGGCCGTCTCGATAAGCCTGGGCTGGGGATTGCCGTCCCAGGGCTCCAGTGTCGTTCCTTTGCAGACAATAGCCCCCAGCCTCTGGATATCAAACAGGTGGTTGTTCTCGGTACCGTAGCCAAAGGTGCCGGAAGCGGTCATTACCGGGTTTGCCAGGAGCAAGCCGCGCTCGTTTTTGGGCGCCAGCTGGACAGAAAGGTTCACCGGTATCCCCCCTTGCCATAAGAATTGCCTGATTGATTATAGGCTATATATGATGGGGTGACAACCTCTTCTTGGTGAACAGCAAGGGGAAGGCGATATCGCTGGTACAGCAGGGAACCCAGACGGCGAGGAACAGGAAGGCAAAGACGCCGAGCAGGGTTAAGAAGCTTATTGTCGTGCCCATTGCCATAACATTATGAACCAGCGATGCCCAGGTGCTTATAAAGACATGCCCGAAGTGCGGGAATTTGGTTGCCGGCTTGAAGTAACCGATGGCGATACCGAGCAGTGCCGCCGGGTTGACTATGTACCACTCTTCAATGAAGCCGACGTGAACTTCCCGGTTGGGTAGCCCGAGCAGTGTTTCTCCCAGGTAGGGGATTAGCGAATCACTCAGTGTGGCGATGCCGATTGAGCCGATGTAGCCGACCAGTATTATAGCCCATATCTTGCCGTTGCCATATTTTTTATAGAGTGCCGTGGTTACAATGGCGCTTAAGACGACGTGTGTCGGGTGCAGGACTTCAAACAGGGGTTCCGAAATCCGGATGAAACCGGCTAGTGAATCGGAGAGGAGTATTATCACCACGGCAATAATCCCGATTGCGGCTCCGAGAGCGGTAAACGGGATATGAGACCTCAGTTCATCGATTAGAATTTTCAACATTTCTTCTATAAATACCTCTCTGAATGCATAGAATGTTGGATGATGAACTCTACATCAGGTCTTTTCGGCAGTTCTGGCAGTAGCCGGTGAATTCAAGCAGGTGGTCTTTTATGGTGAAGCCGGTCTCTTCGGCCAGATTGCCCTCTAATTCAGCCATACTGCGGCAGAAAAAATCGATAACCTTGCCGCAGCCGGAGCAAATCAGGTGATGGTGGGGCTCCGGGGTGCCGATAGTGCAGGCATGGCAGTCGCCGCCGGTGTGCAGCTTGCAGAGAAACCCCAGATTGTCCAGTAGCCCAAGGGTGCGGTAGACGGTTACCAGGCCGATGTCCGGATAGTCCTGGTGCAGTTTATTGTATAAAGCCGCCGGGGTGAGGCGATCCTCGCTTGAGACAACTGCCTTGATAATAGAGCGCCGCTGGCGGGTGAGTTTGTAGCCGTACCGCCTTAAGGTAGCCTTTACCCTTGCTTCAGTTATCTTCATTAGCTATGTAATTGAAAAAGATTATCAATTACATACTAACAGAACCCCAAATTGTTGTCAATAGCCTTATATAAGGGGTTAATCGACAAGGGAGAACTATTAAGTGGAGATAGATAAACTAAATATTTTACCCCCAGGTATTGATTATTGACAACAAATGGGATAAACTGATGGTATGAATAGCCTGAATACCTCGTGCCTAAGTTGGGCAGCCAAGCTGGGGTGTATCTATCCTTGGCTAATGACCACTTGCAGGGGCGGTCAGCCAGCAGACTTTGTCAGGCATCGGTGCCGTGCTGACTTGCCGGGCTTTTCACTGCTCTCTTGAGTAATCACTGACATAGAGACTTTCTTTCAGCTTTTCAAACTAGAGTACAGAGATAGCTTATTAATATGATGAGCTAGCAGGGGAGGAGAAAAAGGTGAGTACGACAAACTTTAAGATAATACAGCTCCGTCTTGAGAAAGACCACAAGCGTCTGACGGAGCAACTGGAGCAATTGAGAGCCAGCCGGCCGACAGAGAACCGACGGGAGGGTAGCCCCTTCGGTAAAAGGGAGGAGGAGGCTGCAGAGACCTCCGAGCTGGAGAATCGAATGGCTCTAGAGAAACGCATATTAGACCAGATGGCCGAGGTAGACAACGCCCTGTCTAAGTTTGAAAAGGGGAACTACGGCATATGTGAGGGCTGTGACCAGCCTATAGATATAAACCGTCTGGAAGCACTGCCTCAGGCAGCGCTGTGTATGAGCTGTAAAGCGGTTCAAGCAAAGAATGCAAAGAATAAGTAGCCTTAAGGTTGCCTGGCAGCAGAAGGCCACCTTCTTCGTTATTGCGTTGCTGGTAGTCTCTGTTGACCAGCTTAGCAAGCTCTGGATAGAGTTGAATCTTGCTGTCGGCGAATCACTGCCCGAGACAGGTTTTTTCCGCCTCACCCACATCCGTAATACCGGAGCATCCTTCGGTCTATTTCAGGACCAGTCACTGGTGCTGGCCATAGTCAGCATAATCGGCATCGGCGTCTTGCTCTATCTGATTCTCTTCATGTACCGCAGATTCCATACTTTAAGCACTGCATCTGTGAAAATAGCGCTGGGGCTTATGCTCGGTGGTGCGGTGGGCAATCTGATTGACCGGCTGAGCTCCGGCTACGTTACCGACTTCATCAATTTCAACTTCTGGCCGGCGTTTAATGTCGCTGACTCGGCGGTAGTAGTTGGTGCTGTAATCCTGTCTTACTCGCTCTTTCGCCTGGTTAAAAACGACGAGCTCTCGGATGGAAAAGACACATAGATTTACTGCCGACGAATCGGGAAGCCGCCTGGATATGTTCGTTCCGGGAAGGCTGCCGGAGATGTCCCGAACATATATCCAGAAGCTAATCGCCGATGGCTATATCACTGTCAATGAGCAGGCGGTTAAAGCCAGCTACAAAATCAGTGACGGCGACTGCGTTGCGGTTACCATCCCACCACCGACACCCAGCACCCTGGAGGCGGAGGATATCCCGTTAAACATCGTCTATGAAGACGAGGACCTTCTGGTAATAGATAAACCGGCTGGCCTCACCGTTCACCCGGCACCGGGGAGCCCCAGCCATACCCTGGTTAATGCCCTTCTAGCCCGTTTTACCGACCTGCCCACCGGCGATGATTTAGTGCGGCCGGGCATCGTCCATCGTCTGGACAAGGACACCTCGGGGCTGATGCTGGTAGCCAAGAACAGGGTCGCCCTTAATAAGCTGGCTAATCAGTTCAAGGCTCGCTCGGTGATAAAAGCCTATCTGGTACTGGTCAAGGGCCACCTGTCCCCGGAAAGAGGCTTTATAGATGCCCCCATCGGGCGCGACCCCAGCCACCGCAAGCGTATGGCGGTGGTGAACGAGGGGCGACAGGCTCGCACCGAATACCAGGTAATAAAGTACACTGGTGATTGCACCCTGCTTGAAGTCAGGTTGGAAACCGGCCGCACCCATCAGATAAGGGTTCACCTGTTGGCTATCGGCTATCCGGTGGTCGGCGATACCACCTATGGGGTGAAGTCGCCCTTGCTGTCACGGCAGTTTGTCCACGCCTGCCGTTTGGGTTTCAGACTACCCTCCAGCGGGCAATACGTGGAGTTTAAGTCCGAACTACCGCCCGATTTGGAGCAGGCGCTGGAGAGAGTAGCCTAGAATGTTATCCGCCGTGGTGGTAGAATATCACTATGCAGCCTTTGTCCGACAGACGCGAGGAGATAGTACGGCAAAAAAGGGAGACCCCTGCCCTTGAGTTCGCCGGCTTCTGGAGAAGGCTTGCCGCCTTTCTTATCGATATCTTTTCCCTGGCTGTCATATGCTCGGTTATACTATTAACCTTTGCTCCGTATAACTGGTTCGGTTTCGACGGCTTGTGGGGGAGCAGCGATGTTTTTGACGAGCCGCTCTGGCGCGCCCTGCCCTATCTGATTGCCGGCAACCTGCTGTCCCTTCTGGTTAACATCACCTACTTCGTTGCCTTCTGGGTATGGCGGGGACAGACGCCGGGCAAGATGCTCCTCGGTATAAAGCTGGTCTGTCAGGACGCTTCGAAGATAACCATCGGCGTCGCCCTTCTCAGATACCTCGGCTATATCGTATCTGCCGCTGTTTTATTCATCGGCTTTATCTGGATTGCCTTTGACAGCCGCAAGCAGGGCTTTCACGACAAGATGGCTGAGACTTATGTAGTCAGGATACCCGAAGCCCCCATCACCGCCCCGGTTACCAAAGCCAGTGTTGGGGGATAAGGGGTTAGGGAGATGAATTGTAGATGACCGAAAAAATTAGAGTCCGCTATGC
>DAOUSH010000038.1 GCA_030627335.1 Dehalococcoidia bacterium
CCAGGTATGCCGGGTTAGCCCTTTCGTCGGCAATGATAACCACCTCGCTGGGGCCCTGAAGCCCGTCAATGTCAACCACGCCATAGACCAGCTTCTTCGCCAGCATGACAAAGATGTTGCCCGGTCCGCAGACCTTGTCCACCCTGGGGACTGTCTCAGTTCCGAAAGCCAGGGCGGCGATTGCCTGAGCGCCGCCGATACAGAACACCCGGTCGACCCGGGCAAGGTCAGCGGCTACCAGCACCGGCGCCGGTACTTCACCACCGGAGTCCGGCGGCGTCATCAGAACCACCTGCTTTACTCCTGCTATCTTAGCCGGTATTGCCGTCATCAGCACCGTGGACGGATAACTGGCGGTGCCGCCCGGGGCATAAACGCCAACCCTCTCCAGTGGCCGGGCAATAGTGCCCTCTCCCATACAGCCCACCCCCGTCATCACCGCCTCCTTCTGCTCCACATGGAAGGAGTATATCTTATCCGCAGCCAGTTTTAGAGCCGATATCAGCCGGGAATCTATCTTGTGGCGGGCTTCTTTTATCTGCTGCTGGCTGACCTCCAACGACTCAAGCCGTACGCCGTCAATCTTCAGGCTATAATCAAAAAGTGCGGCATCGCCCCGTTTTTTCACCTCAGCGATTATCTGCCTTACCGCCTGCTCCGGGTCCTGGGTGCCGAACATCTCGCTCAACCGCTTCCGCAACGCCGGCGTAACGGGATAATCGCCAGCCGATACCTCTCGCGACAGCAGCCGTTTTGCCTGCCCGTAACCACTAACTATTTTCAATCTAGCTTTCTCCCACTGCTTTTTTCAGCCTGTCGACGATAGACGCCACCCTCTCGCTCTTAACGGAGCCGTATATTCCGGCAGTGCTGCCAATCAGGCATGCCGTCGATTCGAAGAGGGTATCTATAATCTTCAGGTTATGCCGGGCGATAGTCCCCCCGGTCTCTGTATTCTCTATCAACAGGTCGGCATCCTCCGGCAGAAAGGCTTCGCTGGCTCCCCAGGTAGGAATCACCCGGTACATGCCCAGGTGATTTTCCCGGGCATACCTGTCGGCTATATTCACATACTCCGAAGCCACCCGGTAGGACTTATGCCCCCGGCGGCAAACCTGCCTAAGGCTATCAATATCATCGGCGGCGACATCTTTACTCACCACGGCGACTATTCTCACCCTGCCGTATTTCAGGTTTAACATCTCCCTTACCGGGCTGGACGGAAACTGCTCCAGGTGTTCGCTAAGCCAGTCCCTGCCGGTGATAGCCAGATCAAAATTGCCATTGGCTACCTGTAACGGCATGTCCTGAGGCCTGATTACCTTGATATAAACCCCGTCCAAACTACTTGTCGGCCGGCGATTGCCCGTCGCCGATGGGTAGTCTTCTATTTTAATACCGACACTATCCAGTATGCGCCGGACATGCGATTGCTGGTGCCCGTCGGGCAGAGCCAGCCGGACAACATCTTTTTCCACTTCCTTAATATAATGTCTCCCGGCTGTCTGCGATACCTTCTCATTATTTTTCGATACAGAGCACTCGCCAGCCGAAGGCAGCTTATCTATTATCGAGCCGAGCATCTCAGCCATATCCTTGGATTTAAGGCTTTTCTTATTGGCTATCAGACACGCCCCGTAATCAAGGACTTTGCCTATCGACACCAGACCTTTAGCTGATAATTCATTTTCATCTTTACCCGGTAACAGCACCATTTCGGCACTCTCCGGGGGGAAAACCTCAGCCGCCCCCCACAGCGGGTATATACTGAACCGTCGTAAGCGGAGACGCTCGGCGAAAGACTCAGCCAGGTTGGGATATTCACTGGCGATACGGACAGTTCCCTTACTTTTTATCAGCCCCTCTACGTCAGTCGCCGAACCGTTCCTGGCGGTAGCCGCATATATAGTTCCGCTACCGTATCCCAGCTCCTTCACCTTGACCAGGTCACTGCCCGGATATCTGGCAAGAAGCTCTTCCGTCCAGTCCAGCCCGCAGATGCCTATATCGTAGTTGCCTATCGCCACCTGTACCGGTATGTCTTTATCCTGGAATATTTTTATCTGTATACCGGGGTATTTCTGTGATTTCAGGCGGTAGCATCGTGTTTTATCGTGGTAATCGTCCAATTCCCAACCTGCTCGCTGGAGCAGTTTGGCTGTCTCAGCCATTAGTCGCCCCTTGGGCAAGGCTATCTTCAGCGGCATGTTACTCACGCCCCAGCAAGTCTATTACCTCGCTATCGTTCTCAACAGCAGACTCCCCGTCATTACTCTGGTTAGTTAAGACAAACATTGGGCTTTTATCCCGGACTTTGAGAAGCCAGCCGTAACCGCTTGCCCTTTCTTCTCCAAGAGACAGCCCGGCTATATAGCCAGCCTCACGAAGCTTGCCGGCAATAGCCAAAGCCGTCATCTCCGCCCCCGGAGCCACAGTAACCAGTATTCTTTTTGCCATTGGCTCTTCTGTAATATCCTGTTTTACCAGCTTCATCAAGCGGTCCAGGTAGAGGGCAAAACCGGCGGCCGGGGTATCTTGCCCCCCCATCAGTGGTATGAGGGCATCATAACGACCGCCGCCGCCGATATTCTGCTCGCCGCTGAAGAGGTGAAAGATAATACCGGTATAGTATTCAAAGCCCTTGCCCAAAGCCATGTCAATCCGGTAATCACAGCCCGTATTCTCAATAATCTGACAGATGGCGGCAAAGTTATCAATACAGGGTTCAAGTTCGGGCATTTGCTGTGGCAGAAGAGCCTTCACATTCTTCAGGAATCCCGAAGACCTCCCTTTCATATCCAGTAACAGTGTCAGGGCGGCCACCAGCTCAGGCTTGTCCTGATATACTCTGGCCAGCGCCTCCCTATCACCGTCAAGAATCTTGTCAAATATCCTGTCCTGCTCACTGTGGCTCAAGGCAAGTTTTGCCAGCAGAGCTTTTATCAGACCGGCGTGGGAGATTCTAAGTTCTATGTTCTTTATCCCCAATTTCTGTAAAACTTCTATGGCTAAGGCTATCAGTTCGGCATCCGCCATCGGCGAGTTGACCCCGATAAGCTCGGCGCCACACTGCCACCTCTCCCGTGATTTTTTGCCTGTCTCGTCAAACATAAAGACATTGGTCACATAGAACAGCCTGGCGATTTTCTGAGCCGCCATATTCTCAATATACATCCGGGCTACAGGTATGGTGCCGTCTGGTTTTAGCACCACCCGCTCGCCGCTCCAGCCGTCCCAGTCAAGGAAGGAGTAGACCCGTCTCAACATACCGGGGGTCAGCGTCCCTACCGAGGTAAACAGATAAAGATACTCCAGCGCCGGCGTCCTTACCTCACGATATCCCCACTTGAGACAGCGGTCTCTGAAGGTGTCCTCAATCAGACGAAAGCACACCATCTCCTCCGGGAGCAGGTCTTTAAAGCCCTTGCACCTATCAACTTTCATAATCATAGCCTCTTATTTTACCTTTAGATTCTACACCACTCCACCCGGCCCGTTCAACTTTGGATTCCCCTCTACAATGCCTGGATTGGGTTTGCACCCCGCCTATAATCAGGCTATACTCTTAATACGAGCCAATATCAAGGGTTGATTATGCTTAAGGTTTTACGCTTTCTGCCTCTATTGCTGCTATTGCTGGCGGTACTGCCGGGGACTGTCTATGCCCAGCCGTCCAGCCCGACTATCTTCGTGCTTCACGCCGAAGGGATTATCAACCCCGTCCTGGTCGATTATATCGAGCGTGGCATCGAGCAGGCTGAGGAAGATAACGCCACAGCCTGTATCATCCAGATGGATACACCCGGAGGGCTGCTCGATTCAACCGATAAGATAGTTATGGCTATTATGAACGCCGATGTCCCCATTATAGTTTATGTATCTCCCAAGGGTGCCTGGGCGGCTTCGGCTGGGGTATTCATCACACTGTCGGCTCACATTGCCGTTATGACGCCGGGCACCACCATCGGCGCCGCCCACCCGGTGAGCGTTGGAGATACAGAGATATCTGATGACGAGATGGAAAAGATTACCAACTTCTCGGCTAAGTGGATACAGGCCATCGCCGATGAGCGCGGCCGTAATGCCGAAGAGGCACGACTGGCGGTAACGGAGAGCAAGTCCTTTACTGATACCGAGGCGCTGGAATACAACCTTATAGATTTGCGAGCCGATACCCTGGACAGCCTCATCTCTCAAATCGACGGCTGGCAGATAACCTTAGCCGACGGCAGTACTGTTACCCTCAGCACACAGAATGCCTTGGTTGAGGATATCAATATGAGCGCCATCGAAAGGTTTCTCTACGCCCTCACCGACCCCAACATCGCCTATATACTGCTCAGCCTGGCGATACTGGGAATAACGGTCGAGATATTCAATCCCGGGTTGATTTTCCCCGGCGTGGTCGGTGCCATTTCCGGGCTGTTCGCCTTCTACTCCCTGGGGATGCTGCCGGTCAACTATGCCGGTATCCTGCTAGTAGCCCTCGCCTTTGCCCTCTTTGTCGCCGAGGCGTTTACCCCAACTTTTGGTCTGTTGACCGCAGGGGGCATAACCTCACTGGTTACCGGCTCCCTAATTTTATTTAAAGGAGGACCTTTATTTCAGGTGAACATAGGACTTATTATTTTAGTTGCAGTCTTTTTTGCCGCCTTCCTTGCCTTCGTTATCAATAGCGTCGTGGTCGCCCACCGACGCCAGGTAACAACCGGCCGGGAAGAGCTGCCGGGCAAAACTACCATCGTCCGTACTACTCTTAATCCCGAGGGTACCGTGCTCCATGAAGGCGAAATCTGGACGGCGATACTCGACCAGGGACGAGCCGAACCCAAAGAGGAGGTGATAATAGAGAGATTCGACGGTTTGAAGCTATACGTTACCAAAATAAAGAAAGGAGATAGCTAATGGAAAACCTGATTCCTATATCAATTGCGGTACTTTTCGCACTGATGCTCATCTTTGCCGCAGTCAAAATCGTTGCCGAATACGAGAGGGGAGTTATCTTCCGCTTGGGCAGGCTGATTGGCGCCAGAGGCCCCGGTTTGTTTCTAATCATCCCCTTTGTTGACCGAATGGTAAAGGTAGACCTGCGCATAGTGACCATGGACGTGCCATCACAGGAGGTAATCACCAAGGACAATGTTACTGTTAGAGTAAATGCAGTGATATATTTCAGGGTGGTCGACCCCGAAGCCTCGGTGGTCAAGGTGTTAGACCACATCAGAGCCACCTCACAGATATCCCAGACGACACTGCGCAATGTCCTGGGGCAATCCGAACTGGATGAGCTGTTGGCCTCCAGGGAAAAGCTTAACCAGATGCTGCAACAGATAATCGACGAGCATACCGACCCGTGGGGAGTGAAGGTCAGCACCGTAGAGATTAAGGAGGTTGAGCTTGCTGAATCGATGAGGCGGTCAATGGCGGCTCAAGCCGAGGCAGAGAGGGAAAGAAGGGCCAAAATTATCCATGCCGAGGGTGAACTTCAAGCCTCAGAGAAGCTGGCTCAAGCAGGAGTCATTATCGCTAGAGAGCCAGTCACACTCCAGCTTCGTTA
>DAOUSH010000056.1 GCA_030627335.1 Dehalococcoidia bacterium
ATGGCTGGAGACGAGGCTCTGACAGCGGCAATTGCCGCGGCTGGGGCACAGGCTATAGTCAAAGCCGAAGAGGCTCAGAGAGCGGCACGGGAAGCCGTCGCCCGGTCTGAGGAAATGGCTAGAAATAAAGCCGAAGAAACGAAGAGAGCGGCTGGAGAAGTCGCCGCCCGGGCTGAGGAGATAGCCAGAGCCGCTCAGGCAGCGGCTGATATAGCACTGGCTAAAGCCGAGGAAGCCCTGGTGAGGAAGGTGGTAAGGAGGCTTACCCAGTCAGAGTGGACGGTATATGGAGTGATAATTATCCTGGCGATAATGTTCGGCTCTGTCCTGCTCGCGGTGGCTGTGGTCGGAGGGTTATAATAAACCACTGCTTTGGCAGTGTATAAACAGTCCAGCAGGGAGAATTAAATTACATAATGTAATATATGCACCAGCCGCCGGATTTTCAGGTTTGATTTTATAGCTGGCGGCTGGTATAATTAAGTTCCATGGATGTCGGCTAAACAACCTCTCGTACCCATAACGGGGGAGGGGTTTTTTAATAAAACTCGGAGGATGGCTATGGTTCCCGCCAGAGAACAAAAAACAGGAGAAGAGAAGCTGGAAACGATGCGCCATTCGGCGGCTCATGTTATGGCTGAGGCGGTATTGTCCATCTTCCCCGAAGCCAGATTCGGCATCGGGCCGGCTATCGCTAATGGTTTTTACTATGACTTTGAATTGACCCGTCCATTGACCCCCAATGACCTGCCGGTTATTACCGCCAGGATTAATGAAATAATAGCTCAAAACTTGCCCTTTATCAGGGAGGAAATAACAAAAGAAGAGGCGAGGCAAAAATTCTCCGACCAGCCATATAAGCTGGAGCTTATTGATGAAATACCGGAAGATAAGGTCAGCCTGTACCGCCAGGGCGGTTTCACCGACCTGTGTCGGGGACCTCATGTAGGCTCTACCGGGGAGATAAAGGCTTTTAGGCTGGTTAGTATTGCCGGTGCCTACTGGCGTGGAGACGAGCACAATCCGATGCTACAGAGGATTTATGGCGTCGCTTTTGCCACCAGGGAAGCTCTGGAGGAGTATATAAAGAGAATTGATGAAGCCGCCAGGCGCGACCACAGAAAGCTTGGGCGGGAGCTCGATCTGTTCAGTATTCATGAAGAGGCCGGGCCGGGGCTGGTATGCTGGCACCCCAAAGGGGCTACGGTCAGACGGATAATAGAGGACTTCTGGAAGGAAGTGCATATCAAGCGTGGCTACGAGATTATCTACACCCCACATATCGCCAAGCTGGGCTTGTGGAAGACCAGCGGCCACTGGGAGTTTTACCAGGATTACCTGTACAGCCCGATGGAGGTAGAGGGTGAGGAATATATTATCAAGCCGATGAACTGCCTCTACCACATCCTTATTTACAAGACCCGGCTGAGAAGTTACCGCGAGTTACCATTGCGCTACGCCGAGCTGGGCACCGTTTACCGCTATGAGCGCTCTGGAGTGCTCCATGGTTTATCACGGGTAAGGGGCTTTACCCAGGATGATGCCCATATATTCTGCCGTTTTGACCAGCTGGAAGACGAGGTGGCTGGTGTCCTGGACTTAGCCATGTTTATGACAGATACCTTTGGCTTTGTCAATTACCAGGTATTACTCTCCACACGTCCGGAAAAATACACTGGCACCGCCCAGATGTGGCAGGGGGCTACCGATACCCTGGAGCGTGCCCTGACTCGTAAGAAAATCGCCTACGATATAGACCCCGGCGAGGGTGTCTTCTATGGGCCCAAGATAGACATCAAGTTTGAAGATGCCGCCGGCAGGGCGTGGCAGGGGCCCACTATACAGGTTGATTTTAATCTGCCCCAGCGATTTGGCGTCGCCTGCATCGGCGAGGATGGCAAGGAACAACCGGTGGCAATGGTGCACCGGACAGTACTGGGTAGTATGGAGCGCTTTATGGCATCGCTAATCGAGCACTACGGCGGTGCTTTCCCGGTGTGGCTGGCGCCGGTTCAGGTAACCATTATCCCAGTGGCTGACCGCCATATTGAATACGCAAATAAACTAAAGATTGAATTGAAAGACGATGGTATTCGTGCCGAACTGGACGACCAGTCGGAGACGGTGAACCACAAGATACGCCAGGCACAGCTTAGCAAGGTGCCGTATATGCTGATTATCGGAGATAAAGAGGTATCTGCCAGCACCGTTTCTGTTCGCTGTCGTAGTGGCCAGCAGAAGAACGACATTCTCTTTACAAACTTCAAGGAGTCTGTCAAGAAAGCTATAACGGATAAAGATAAAGAGATGGCGTTATAACTTGATTAGCACAAACTACTGTGCTATAGTCATTTGTAATAAACTTATACTTGCGGGAGGTAAACAGAGAAATCATAAAAGAACTGCGTGTTAATGAGAGGATTAAAGGCACGGAGTTTCGCCTCGTCGGAGAAAAGGGTGAACAGTTAGGTGTCATGCTTCTATACCAGGCGAGGGAAGTAGCAATAAAACACAATCTTGATTTGGTTGAAGTGGCGCCAGCGGCCAAGCCGCCAGTATGCCGCCTTATGGACTACGGCAAGTATAAGTACGAGCAGACCAGAAAAGAACGCGAAGCCAGGAAAACCCAAAAATTATCCTTATTGAGAGAAGTAAGGTTACGCCCAAAGATCGGTGAACACGATTTTATATCTAAAGAAAGGTCGGTAAAGAGATTTTTAGAAGATGGCGACAAGGTTAAGGTGACCATAATGTTTCGGGGGCGTGAAAATGCTCACCCCGAGTTGGGTCTGCGGTTGCTGGATAGGGTCTCGGAATCATTCAAGGAGGTAGCCATGGTGGAAAAACAGCCAACTAGGGAAAGAGCTAGGTTGCATATCATACTGTCGCCACAGACGACTCAAAAGAACAAGATAAAGGAAGAGATAAAGCAAAAACAAGATGCCAAAACTTAAGACACACAAAGGTGCCCAGAGCCGATTTCATATTACCGGTAGCGGTAAGATTATGCGTACCAAGGGTGGTAAAAGCCATCTGCGCCGCCGAAAATCCAGGCGTGCCAAGCGGCTTTTTGATGAGATGATACCCCTGCATGCACACGATAGGGTCAGGATAAAAAGGCTTATACCCTATGGCGTTGATTAGATAGGAGGAGAATATTGCCGCGAATAAAAAAGGGTATAACCAAGCACAGACGACATAAGAAAGTTCTTGCTATGACCAAAGGACATCGGGCGACCAGCCACTCACTCTATCGCCGTGCCCACGAGTCTATGCTTCACTCGCTGAGCTATGCCTACAACCACCGTCGCGAGCGCAAGGGGGATATGAGAAGGCTCTGGATTTCACGGATTAATGCTGCCAGCAGAGCCCACGGCATCCCCTATAATCAGTTTATGAGCGGGCTTAAAAAGTCCAGCATTAACATAAACCGTAAGCTGCTTGCCGATATGGCGGTCAGGGACACAGACTCTTTTGCCAGGCTGGTGCAAATCGGCCAGACAGCTTGAGGAAGAAAAGCCTCCCTAGCGGGATTCGAACCCACGCTCCGCTAAATACGGAGACCGCTTTTCGAGAGCGGCACCATCAACCACTCGGACACCTCTCCAACCCTAATTCTACCTCAATATCCCTTCTCCAGACAAACGGAATAAGTATAAGCATACCCCACCGGCGACAGGCTATTAACATTGCTCTGAGAGTGGTTTACTCTCCATACTGGAAAGGAGGACACTATGGAAGCATATTGTATGAAGTGCCGTGCTAAAAAGGAAATGAAGGATGCTAAGGCGGTAACCATGAAGAATGGCAGGCCGGCAACGCAGGGCGTATGCTCAGCGTGTGGCACCAAGATGTTCAAAATTGGCAAGAATTAAGGCTGAGAAGATTTGACAAAGGGCAGGCTGTAGAGATAGCATCGGTATACGTGGCAATAAAGGTTGAACTCAGCCTCAAGAGGTATTGAAGGGGGATGAATGGCCCTACCTAAGTTCATTCTAGAGCTGCAGGATGGAGAGAATCGAGATAGGTATCTGCAGACTATCAGAACACGCTACCTACTCATACTGGGTGTTTGGACATTTGTTATGGTCACCTACCTTGTCTTGGGGATGACTTTCTACCTTGTGCCTATTTATATTGTGGTCGGACTAGTATTAGTAGTTAATACCGTTGCCTACTACCTGACCAGAAGATGGCAAATTCCCCTTGCTGTAGCCATTGTCTCAATCATTACTGACGTCATTGCTATCACAGTTCTTGTCTACTTCACCGGTGGCTTTAATAGTATTTTCTTCCTACTCTACTTAGTCGAGATACTGGGGGTAAGCCTGTTTCTAAATCTACCTTCCAGCGCCTTTATGATTGTCTGGGCAATGATACTGATTGGTGCTATGAAGTTACTGGAATCAGCGGGGCTAATTGCCAGCTCATCCGTGTTTATCCCAACAACCTATTCTGAATTTACTGACAGTATCATCTGGCTTATGTTCCAAGCAATGACACTCAGTTTGGTTGCCTTCCTTGGCGGAAATCTTTCCAACAAGCTCAAGTTCAAGGAAAGAGAGCTAAATAGAAAAAAGGAATTGGAGAAGCTATATGAGGCGCTCCAGAAGACAAACGAAGCCAAGACTCGCCTTCTGGTTAATGTTTCTCACAATCTTCGTACTCCCCTGACCTCAATTCTGGGCTTCAGTGAATTATTACTC
>DAOUSH010000055.1 GCA_030627335.1 Dehalococcoidia bacterium
AACCTCGGCTGGTTTGTGTCAATAGCCTTTGTTTTCGGTGCTGTCTGCTCCGGACTGGCTGGTTTCATCGGCATGAGCATTGCTATAAGAACCAACTCCAGAACCGCCACTGCCGCCCAGAAGAGCCTGAGTCATGGGCTGCGGGTTTCTTTCCGTGGTGGGGCGGTAATGGGATTATGCGTGGTCAGCATCGGCATCCTCGGACTGAGCGTTCTCTACTTAATCTTCGGTGGAAGTGCCGACTTCCTTAATATTATTCCCGGCTTCGGCTTCGGTGCTTCTTCGGTAGCCATCTTTGCCAGAGTCGGCGGCGGTATCTATACAAAAGCAGCCGATACCGGTGCCGATATCGTGGGCAAGGTGGAGAAGGGAATACCGGAAGACGACCCGCGAAATGCCGCCGTTATTGCTGATTTTGTCGGCGATAACGTGGGCGATGTCGCCGGTATGGGCGCTGACCTGTTTGAATCCTATGTAGATTCAATCATCGCCACCATGACACTGGGTATGATTGCTGCCATCGCCGCTAAAAATCATTTGGGCATACTCTTGGTTCCTGACGAAACTGCCGCCTGGTTTTTACCAATACTGGTAGCCGCCGGCGGTATCCTGGCTTCTATTATCGGCATCTTTTTGGTCAGGGTTAGCGAGAAACTCAAGATGGAAGCGCTATTGAACGCCCTGCGCCGTGGTACTTTCTCGGCGTCAATCCTGACCGCAATCTTCTCTTTCCTCGCCGTCCTCTTTCTAGATGCCAATATCAATATATTCTGGGCGATACTCGTCGGGCTGGTTGCCGGTGTCCTTATCGGCGAAAGTACCAATTACTTTACATCCTATTCATATAAACCGACCCTTCGCATCGCCGAAGCATCCCAGACCGGAGCGGGGACAACTATTGTCAGTGGTTTCGCCAATGGGCTAATGAGCACCCTGCCACCGGTTGTCCTGATAGCCATCGCCATCATTACGGCCCACCACTTCGCCGATGTCTATGGCGTGGCTATAGCCGGAGTCGGTATGCTGGCTACCCTGGGCATACAGGACGCCACCGACGCCTATGGCCCGGTGGCTGACAACGCCGGTGGTATCGTCGAGATGGCCGGGTTGCCGCCGGAGATAAGACAGCGAACCGACGCCCTGGATTCACTGGGCAACACCACCGCCGCCACCGGCAAGGGTTTTGCCATCGGCGCCGCCGGGCTGACTTCGCTGGCATTATTGCTGTCCTACGTCAATGCGGTGGGGATTAAAATGGCTGAAATCAGCCTGCTTGACCCGCGTGTCATTGCCGGGCTTTTCCTGGGGGCGCTGCTGCCGGCTATTTTCTGCGCCATGACGCTGAATGCCGTGAGTAAGACAAGCTTTTCTATCGTAAATGAAGTGCGCCGCCAGTTCCGCGAAATAAAAGGTCTGATGGAAGGCACCGCCAAGCCGGATTATGCCCGCTGCGTGGACATCTGCACCAAAAACTCCATAAAGCAGATGATCATCCCGGGAATTATCACCATAGCAGCGCCGGTAGTTATCGGCATCGTCCTGGGACCGCTGTCTCTCGCCGGTTTCCTGGTTGGAGCTATCATTACCGGCTTTATACTGGCGATAACCTTCTCCAATGCCGGTGGCTCCTGGGACAACGCCAAGAAGTGGATAGAGACCGGCGCCTATGGCGGCAAAGGCTCGGAAACCCACAAGGCGGCAGTCGTCGGCGATACGGTGGGCGACCCGATGAAGGACACCTCGGGGCCATCGCTTAACATCATGATAAAGCTGATATCAATAATAGCCCTGGTTATTGCTCCTGTGCTGGCCAATTTCGCCGGGCTTATATAAGAAAGGGATTGCCCCGGCGCTCGGCTCCGATGGTTGTTTCGGGACCGTGCCCGGGGTAGATTACCACATCATCATCCAGCACCATCAGCCTGTTACGGATGCTATCCATAAGCTGTTCATAGTTACCGCCGGGGAAATCAGCCCGGCCGATGCCGTAATTAAACAGTGTATCGCCGCTGAACAATACTCCCTCACCAAAAAGACAAATGCCGCCAGGGGTATGCCCCGGTGTATGAATTACGGCAAAGGTAAGCCCGCCGACAGAGACATTGTCACCGTCTTCAAGCAGTCTGCCTATAGCCGGCGTCGGGCGGTAGGGAATACCCAGGAAAACACTCATAGACCGGTCATTCAGCGTTGTTACATCGTCGGCGTGAACGGCGACATCGGCGCCAGTGGCTTCTTTGACTTCTCCCAGAACACCAATGTGGTCGAGGTGACCGTGGGTCAGCACGATATGATTTATGCCAAGCCCAAGCTTCTCGACCCTGATCAGGATTTTACCGGCTTCATCGCCGGGGTCGATTATCATCCCCTGCCCGCCGGTCTCGGAGCCGACGATATAGCAGTTGGTTGCAAATGGACCGACCTCAAGTTTTTCTATAATCATTGCCTGCTCCATAATAGCATTATACGGCAGCCTAAGCGAGCCTGCTATTCTGTCATCAGTCCATGGCAAAGACAGGGTAACCACGTTCATCCCTTTGACATCTAAAGCCAAAACTGATAACTTTTATACCAATGACGACAATACTGATGGTAAGCCTGGTTTTTATCTTCGGCCTGGGTTTAGGGGCGGTCGTCTTCTGGTTCTTCTACAAATATATGGCTAAAAGCGAGAAACCGGCTATCACGAAAGCTGCCGTCCACAATCTGACCTTCCGCTGGAAATATATACTGCTGCCGGTTGCCCTTTTACTGCTAGCCGTAGCCCTTGGTGCTATCTTCTATCCCCAGCTCACCGAGGAAGTAGCCTATCGCTTCAACCTTGACGGCTCGCCCAAGGGCGGGCTAAGCCGGGAAGCCATTGCCTCGCTGACGCTGATACCTCAGTTTATTCTTGCCCTGGTATCCGCCGCCATCGTCTGGGGGATAATCAAATTGAGCCGTTCCTCGGGGCAGGCCGTGGGTGCTATCAACCCGGAGAGGTTGGTGCTCTTTATGGGCAATATGGTCGCCCTGCCCCAGATTATTATCGGCTTTGTAATGCTCGATATTTTCAGCTACAATGTCTACAGCTGGCACCTGATGCCCGTATGGCTCTTTACTCTAATTGCTATGGCAGTAGCCGGCATTATTCTAACGGTATTCTTCATCCAGATAATCAAGCGCTCTCGCCAGAGCGGCTGACATTGCCCGGAATAAGCTATAAGGAGTGATAACCTTGAGCCAACCGCTATCAAACCAGGATAAAATGGAAAAGCTGGTCTCCCTCTGCCGCCGGCGCGGTTTCATCTTCCCCAGCAGTGAAATCTACGGCGGCTTATCCAGTTGCTGGGACTATGGGCCGCTGGGGGTAGAACTCAAGCGCAACGTTAAGCAAGCCTGGTGGCAGGCTGTAGTCCAAAAGCGGGACGATATGGTCGGCCTGGACACCAGCATCCTGATGCACCCCAGGGTTTGGGAAGCCAGCGGTCACCTTGAAGGCTTTTCGGACCCGATGGTAGATTGCAAAAACTGTCATCTGAGGTGGCGCGTCGATGAGCTGGAGGACAAGGTTTGTCCATCGTGCGGCGGCGAGTTTACCGAGCCCAAGCAGTTCAACCTGATGTTCAAGACCTTTATGGGTCCGGTGGAAGACGAAGCCAGCATCGTCTATCTGCGCCCGGAGACGGCACAGGGCATCTTCGTCAACTTCCAGAACGTGGTCAACACCACCAGAAAAAAGCTGCCCTTCGGCATCGCCCAGATAGGCAAGTCCTTCCGCAACGAGATTACCACCGGTAACTTCATCTTCCGCACCCGTGAGTTCGAGCAGATGGAGATAGAGTTCTTCGTCAAGCCGGGGATGGACAAGCAATGGTTCGATTACTGGCTCAAGGAAAGAATGAACTGGTATCTTGGGCTGGGCATCAAAGAGGAAAATCTTAAACTGCGTCAGCATGCCGAGGGAGAGCTGGCTCACTATGCCCGGGAATGCTATGACATCGACTACCTCTTCCCCATGGGCTGGTCTGAGCTGGAGGGCATCGCCAACCGTGGCGACTTTGACCTGGCACAGCACGCTAGAGCCAGCGGCAAGAGCCTGAGCTACCTTGACGAAGAGAGCAACGAGCATATCGTGCCTTATATTATCGAGCCATCGGCAGGAGTCGACCGCTCCGTGCTCGCCTTCCTGTGTGATGCTTATGATGAGGAGCCGGATAAGGATGAGATAAGGGTGGTGCTCCACCTGCACCCAACTCTAGCTCCCTACAAGGTAACTGTATTGCCCTTGAGCCGCAAGGAGCCGCTGGTCAAGGTAGCCGAAGAGATATACGCTGACCTGCGCCAGTGCTGGATGGTGGGCTACGACACCGCCCAGAGCATCGGCCGCCGCTACCGGCGCCAGGACGAAATCGGTACCCCCTACTGCATTACCATCGACTTCCAGTCACTGGAAGACAAGCAGGTCACCATCCGCGAACGCGACAGCATGAAACAACTACGCATCCCCATCAGCGAACTAAAGAATACTCTTGCCGCCAAGCTTGGCGGCGAACCCTTCGATACCTAGCCACTGTGGACAGCAAAGGGTTGATGTGACTGGAGTCAAAATATAATATTTTATTTAGGGAAACAATTCCTTCGTGATTAGCTTTGATTTGTTTTACGTGTTATGTTAAGTAATACGAACAGTAGGGGAAGTATTGGACAGCATAATGACAGAAAGGGATGAGCTATTCGTCCTGCCCCTTACAGCATTAAACAATTGGCA
>DAOUSH010000128.1 GCA_030627335.1 Dehalococcoidia bacterium
CTGGGCCTGGCGCCGCTGATGGTGCAGGAGATATACGATATCATCCGGCGTTTTAACACCGAGCAGAAGACCTCGGTACTGCTGGTGGAGCAGAACGTCCGCATTGCTCTCAGCATCGCTCACTATGGCTACGTTATGGAAAACGGGCGCATCGTACTTGACGGCGACGCCGAATTCCTGAAGAATAACGAGGATGTGAAGGAGTTCTATATAGGGCTATCGGCTTTAGGCACCAAGAAGAGCTACCGTGAAGTAAAACACTATAAGAGGCGCAAGAGATGGCTATAACGTCACAAGACGAGTATTTCGACAAACTGGAAACAATGACGCCCGATGACAGAGAAAGATATCAGAACGATAAGCTGGCAGAGACAATTGAGAACGCCTATAAGAACGCACCGGCGGTTAAAGAGATGCTGGATAGAGCCGGTGTTAAACCGTCAGAGATAAAGACAGTTAAAGACCTGGAAAAGCTGCCCGTTACCCGCAAGACAGACCTTATTGAAATGCAAAAGGCTAATCCGCCCTACGGCGGCTTGCTGGCTATCCCGCCGGAAGAGGTGGAGCGTATCTTTTTATCCCCGGGGCCGGTCTACGAGCCAATCCAGCATTCAGGCATTAAGTGGTTTGCCAAGTCGTTCTGGGCCGCCGGTTTCAGAAAGGGCGACGTGGCCATCAACACCTTCGCCTACCATATGTCACCGGCTGGAATCCTCTTTCACGAGGCTATAAGGGACTGTGGTGCTACAGCCATACCAATGGGCACCGGACACACCGAAATCCAGGTTAAAACTATGCTTGACCTGAGAGTTACCGGTTTCGTCGGCACTCCCAGCTTCCTGATGACCGTCATCAAACAGGCCGAGGAGATGGGTTATGGCTTCAAGAAAGACTTCAGCATAAAGAAAGCCTGGTTCACCGGCGAGATGCTGTCCCCCTCGATAAGAGAGACACTGGAAAAGGACTATGCTATCGATACCCGTCAAGCCTATGCCGTTACCGAGCCGGGTGGCGCCATCGCTTACGAATGCCACCGCAAGGACGGCATGCACTTTATGGACGAATATATAGTGGAAATAATCGACCCCGGGACCGGGAAACAGCTGGATCCAGGAGAGATAGGAGAAATAGTGGTCACCCCGATTCATAACCAAACCTGGGGTTTAATCCGCTTCGGCACCGGCGACCTGTCATCTTATATCACCAAAGCCTGCTCCTGCGGCAGAACGGCTAACCGTCTTACCGGCATAGTCGGCAGAGCCAGCGATGCCGTTAAGGTAAGGGGGCTGTTTGTCATCGCCAGACAGGCGGAAGAGTTATTTTCCAGCTTCAGCGAGATCGCCAGATACCAGCTTATCGTCGGGCGGCGCCAGCACCGGGATGAAATAACCCTCAGGCTGGAGTTGAAAGACACAGGCGCAGACAAGACGAAACTGAACGATGTTTTGAACAGGAGATTCCAGGATACCTGCCGCATCAAGATAGATAAGATTGATTTTGTGGCGCCGGGAAGCATCCCCGATGAGAGACAGTGTATTGTTGACGAGAGGAGTTGGGAGTAAAATCAGCCTGAATCCTTACTGCTCCTTGCCCAGATAAGCGGCGATAACTTCCGGATTGTTTTTAATCTCTTCCGGTGTGCCCTCGGCAATCTTGCGCCCGAAATCGAGCACCACAATCCGGTCGGCGATGTCCATAACCACCCCCATATCGTGCTCCACCAGGACGATACAGTTGACGCCATCCCGCAGACTGGGCGTCTCCCGGTACGTCTCTCCCTGTCCCTCGAATATATCGATAATAAAGCGGGCGATGTCCTCCTTCTCCTCCAGGTTCATCCCCGCCATCGGCTCGTCTAGCAGTAATACCTTCGGTTCCAGAGCCAGTGCTCTTCCCAGCTCAACCCGCTTGCGCATACCGTAGGGCAGAACGCCGACC
>DAOUSH010000136.1 GCA_030627335.1 Dehalococcoidia bacterium
ATACTTATCGATAAGAACCGGGTGGCCGGTATCCAGGTCTATAGCCAGCTTTATATAGCACTCCAACTCGCTGGCATCGTGGACAATCTCCATAGCCCTGCCGCCGAGGACATAGCTGGGGCGCACCAGTACCGGATATCCGATTAGACCAGCTACCTTGAGGGCTTCGTCGATGGTGGTTATCGCCGACCCCGGTGCCTGCGGGATACCAAGCTGGCTTAAAAAGTTTTCAAAACGTTTTCTGTCTTCAGCCAGGTCTATCGTCTCTGAGCTGGAGCCGAGCAACGGCATGCCGTAGCGGGACAGGGGCTCCGCCAGATTTATAGCCGTTTGGCCACCGAACTGGACGATGGAAGGCGTCGGGGTATTGCCGGCGTCGCCCATTTCGTTTTCCAGAATGTCACGCAGGCTCTCTTCGTCCAGGGCTTCGAAGTAGAGGCGGTCGCTGGTATCGAAGTCGGTGGATACCGTCTCCGGGTTGGAGTTGACCATAATACTCTGGAAGCCCGCTTTCTGTAACGCCCAGGCGGAGTGGACACTGCAGTAGTCAAACTCGATGCCCTGGCCGATGCGGATGGGCCCACTGCCAATGACCACTGCCTTTTTTCTGTGGTCGGCAATCGCCTCGTTCTCCTGCTCGTAGCTGCTGTAGAAGTAGGGGGCGGCGGCGTCGAACTCGGCGGCGCAGGTGTCTACCATCTTGTACGCCGGCTTGATATTCCAGCTGTGCCTCTGCTGCCTTACCTGTTCCGGCAGTCGGTCGGCAAGGGTAGCAATCTGCTCGTCGGAGAAGCCAAGCCGCTTCGCCTGCAACATCAGCTCCGGTTTCAGCGTCTGGGAGAGGAGCGTTCTTTCCATATCTATGATGTTATTGAGTTTTTCCAAAAACCACAGGTCAATCCTGGTTCGCTCGGCTATCTTGGCGGTGGTTATATCCCTTCTCAGGGCGGCCATAATTGCCCACAGCCTCAAGTCGTTGGGGTGAAGCGGGTAGTAGTTTATGTCCTTTCCCATCTCCCACTGAGGGTCTTCCCAGAGGAGGGACCTCTTGCCGAACTCCAGGGAGCGAACTGCCTTTTGTAAAGCGGCTTCAAAGGTGCGGTCGATAGCCATAACCTCGCCGGTAGCCTTCATCTGGGTGCCGAGGATGCGGTCGCCGGAGGCGAACTTATCAAAAGGCCAGCGAGGAATCTTTACTACAAGATAGTCCAGCGCCGGCTCAAAGGAAGCCATCGTCTTGCCGGTAACGGCATTGGGGATTTCGTCTAGCCTCTTGCCGACAGCTACCTTGGCGGCGACGCGGGCGATGGGGTAGCCGGTAGCCTTGCTGGCCAGGGCGGAACTGCGGCTGACGCGGGGATTGACCTCAATTACATAATACTTATCGCTATTGGGGTCAAGGGCAAATTGCACATTGCATCCCCCCTCGACGCCCAGCGCCCGTATAATCTTGAGGCTGGCCGTCCTCAGCATCTGGTATTCCTTGTTGGTCAGCGTCTGGCTGGGAGCGACTACGATGCTGTCTCCGGTATGCACCCCCATCGGGTCTATGTTTTCCATATTGCAGAT
>DAOUSH010000060.1 GCA_030627335.1 Dehalococcoidia bacterium
GTTCAGCCTTTGCTGGTAATCGTTTATTTCATTTTCCAGGTAGGCTAGCTTCTTCTGTGCCTGCTCCAGTTCGCCTTCAATCTCTGGTTTCCGGCTAAGATCCTGGTCAATATCCTGGATGGAAGTTTCCAATTGTGCCTTTTCCGCCTGCTGTCGCTTGCCCAGATCACGGGCTCTATTTTCAAGCTGGTCGTACAGGGAGAGCCTCAGGATACTAGCCAGCACCTCCTTGCGTTTAGCTGGTGGTTGCTTGGTGAACTCATCGGCATGACCCTGTCTCAGGAAGGCGCTGTTGATAAAGGTATCGTAATCCATATTGATGAGGGAGATGATTTTCTGCTGTGTCTCTCTTAGGGTATTACCGGAGATAACCTTAAAACCATCGTCGCTGGCTATAAAGAGGTCGAGACTGCTCTGCCCGGAACCGGTCTGGCGTTTGGGCCTGGCATGCTTTCTTATGATGCGGTAGGGTTGCTCGCCGACGGCAAAGTCGAACTCCACCTCCATATCGGTCTCGCCCAGGTGGATAAGAGCATCGTCACTTATTTTAGTCCCTTCCGTTCGTGTCTTGCCCCATAGCGCCCAGGTGATGGCGTCGACCAGCGCCGACTTGCCGTTGCCGTTGTCGCCGCAGATGCATGCGGTGTGGATGCCCTCAAACGAGAACGACGGCACATTGCCGCGGTAGGGCATAAAATTGCGCATCTTCAGTTTAACTGGTATCATCTTTAAGAGTTATTTTAACATAGTTAGGGGAATATTTACCTACCTCATTTCCTTAATTCCCCTTAAGGTAAACTTTGGCAGTATTGACAAAAGGCGATACTGAATATAATCTTTTAGGAGGGGTGTTAAATGTCAAGGTGTCATAATTGTGGGCGAGAAACGTTAAGAACCGAGGACTGGGCTTGTCAGTGGTGCGGTTATCCAATTGTATCAGATTCGTTTAGAAAGATAGAAAAAACCTATAGACAGCTTAAAGAAGAGAGACTGCGCAAACCTGAAGAAGAGTCAGCACCAGAGCCTGAAAGAGAGATAGAACAAATAGAAGTTCCTGAGCCTGAAGAAGAGCTGGAGAAAGAAGAAGAACCGATACAGGAACCTGAGCCGGAATCAGAGATTGAGCAGGAGATAAAGCCGGAAGAAGGTGTCCTGGATGAGGCTGAAGCTAAGGCTGGAACAGAACCGGTGTCTGCGCTGGAGATTGAACAAGAAACAGAACCAGTGCCTGAGCCCGAGCCCGAATTGAAGCCTGTGGAGATTGAGTTAACCGCCTCGGAACTATTTACGGCATATGAAACTGATGATATTGCGGCCGGTGAAAGATTTGCAAATAAGATTCTCAGGATAACCGGAATAGTATCTCTAATAGACGTAAAGAGTATAAGTGATACGCATTATATCAGGCTGACCGGTAGCGAGGGGGGCCTTATGCAGAGCGCTCAGTGTATGTTTGATAAAAAATATGCATCTTTGCTGTGCCAGCTTGAGAGGGGGCAGGTCGTAACGGTGCAGGGCAGGTACAACGGCTCCATAATAGCAATACGTATGGTGGACTGCTTTTTCATTCTATAGCAATGGACTATTAATCTACATCACCCCAGATAGTCTTTGAGCTTGCGGCTGCGGGTGGGGTGGCGCAGTTTCCTCAGCGCCTTGGCTTCAATCTGGCGTATGCGCTCACGGGTAACGTTGAACTCCTTGCCTACCTCCTCCAGGGTGCGGCTACGCCCGTCCTCAAGGCCAAAGCGTAATTGTAGCACCCGCCGTTCCCGGGGAGTGAGACTAGCCAGTACGTCATCAATCTGCTCTTTCAGGAGCTGTCTTGAGGCGGCGTCGGGTGGCGGCAGGGCGTTCCGGTCTTCGATGAAGTCTCCCAGGTGGCTGTCCTCCTCTTCGCCTATCGGCGCTTCCAGCGATATCGGTAGCTGGGATACCTTGATTATCTCCCTGACCTTATCCGGCGAAATCTCCAGTTCATCACCGATCTCCTTGGGGGTAGGCTCACGACCGTATTCCTGGGAAAGGTTGCGGCTGACGTTAAGCAATTTGTTTATGGTCTCGACCATATGCACCGGGATGCGGATTGTACGAGCCTGGTCGGCTATAGCTCGGGTAATAGCCTGGCGAATCCACCAGGTGGCATAGGTGCTGAATTTGTAACCCCGGTGGAAATCAAACTTTTCCACAGCCCTGATGAGACCCATATTACCCTCCTGAAGGAGGTCTAAAAGAGGCATGCCGCGGCCAATGTGTTTCTTGGCGACGCTGACTACCAGCCGCAGATTGGCTTCGATAAGGTGTTTTTCGGATATTTTCGCCTCGCTTGTGATATTATCCAGGTAGGACTTGATATTATTCTCGCGAGACTGGATGGACTTTAAAAATGAAGTGTTTGAGGTAAAATCCTCTATTTCAGATAGAGAGACGTCGTCTTTAATGGCGTCCAGGATATCTTTCGTCAGCAGTCTGATGTTCAGTGATATGTTGATAAGCGACTGCTCCACTTCCGGTATTGTCATACCCGTCCTGAGGGCGATATCCTGGGTCAGTTTCTGGTCTATCTCATTGATAATACTGCCCTGCAATGAGGCGTTGCTGATGGTGTCTTTGAAGCTGACCTCAATCTTTAGTCCAAGCTCTTCCTGGAGCAGGCGGATGGTATCGGCTGCCTGACCCAGCTCTCTGAGCATGCAAAGGATGGTTTTGGTTGCTGAGGGTGCTCTGCCGTGTTTTTCGAAGTATTTCTGCTTGATTTCCTTGATTCGTTTGCCCGCCTCCATCTTCTTAGCCAGCATCTTCTCCTTCTCGGCGGTAAGGAGGGACACACGGCCTATTTCATGCAGGTACATACGAACCGGGTCATCGACTATCCCCGGCTCCTCTATCTGGTTCAGGGATAATGATGGCTTGGCTGGCAGTTTAGCGGTTTCTTTTGGCTCTTCCTTTAATGGCTGCTCTTCAACCTCCGGGCTTTTCCGGGTTGAAGTATCTTTGTCGTTATTATCCAGAGGCGGAATACCGCCGGTTTCTTTTTTGCTCTCGTTACTGTTTTTCTCCATCCATACCCCCTCTTTTTTGACTCATGGCAGACCGCTGGTGGAATTCCTCACTAAGTTGTGTGCTTCCCTCTATTCCATGCTCCTTTAGCTTGATAATCTCGGCTTTCGAGCCTTTATCCACAGCTTCGGAGGATAATATAGCTTCTTTCTTTTTCTCCAGTCCACGCAGATATATTACCTTCAAGCGGGAGATGCATTCGGCAAGCTTTTGCTCTATGTGGTTCGATGGCAGCTCTTTGTTCATCAGGCGGTCCAGGTGCTCCCATATGACGCTGTCCAGCTCATCCTTAGCCGAGGCCACCTCTTCAGCCTCCCTTAAGGCGATAAAGGTTTCGCGGTTCTCGCTGTTCTCAAAGTAGTCGGGTAGTAACTGGCTGTGGTAAGACTTTAGCTCCGGATGCTGTAACAATAACGCCAGGCAGTAATCTTCAAGTGGGCTGGATGCGGCTGGCAGGGTCACGGATGCAGGCTTCGGCTTTACCATCGCACCTCTTCCCGGGCTCGTCACGATGTTTTTTATGGCAGTTTCCAGTGTGCGTTCATCTATATTGACCAAGCGGGAAAGCTTCTGTAAATAGTGCGCTCTCCGTATGACACTATTTATCTGCTTAATGATAGGCAATAGCTTGCCGGCGGCAATGGTCTTGTCTCTGGCTTTAGTAAAGTCAAGCCCGGCGGTAACCATATCAAAGGTGAAATCAATAATAGGTGAAGATTCTTCCAGTAACCTTTGCCACATATCTTTGTCTTCTTTTATAACGTCGTCGGGGTCTTTCCCCTGGGGCAGGACGAGGACTCGCACTTCGTTATCAAGGGCGTTTTCGTAGCCGACACAGCGCAACATAGCTTCCTCTCCGGCGGCGTCGGCGTCAAGGGCAAATACTACGTTTCTGGTCAGCCTCTTCAGTATGCTGATATGCTTCTCGGTAACCGCTATCCCCATCGAGGCAACCACATTGCCGAAGCCGTTCTGGTGGGCGGTGATAACATCCAGGTAGCCTTCGACGATAACCGCCTGGTCCTGCTGCTTGATAGCCTGGCGGGCTAGATTGAGCCCGTAGAGAATGCCGCTTTTATTAAAGATCGGTGTCTCGGGTGAATTAACATATTTTGGCGTTGAGTTATCAAAAACCCTGGCGCCGAAGCCGGAAATGCGCCCTTTATCATTATATATGGGGAATATAAGCTTATTGCGGAAGCGGTCGTGGCTGCCCCCTGACTCTGCCTCTATTACCAGACCGGCTTCAACGAGCTCGCTATTGCTATAACCTTTCTCTATGAGGTGTTTTTCCAGGGAATCCCAGCTGTTCAAGCTAAAGCCAAGCCTGAAATCGGCAACGGATTTTTCAGATAGCCCGCGCTTGGCAATATAGCTTCTCGCCGTTTCTGCCGACGGAGATTCAA
>DAOUSH010000012.1 GCA_030627335.1 Dehalococcoidia bacterium
CACAGACCTGAGCTGGTCCGGGGTTAGCTGCCTGCCGTCCAGCATACTGGTATTGGAATCCAGCATCTCCCGGTCGCCCAGCCCGCTTTTTATCTCCGTCAGCGCTTCACTGCGGGAGAAATCGTCCGGCCCGGCCAGTATATAGAGCAATGCCACCCCCTTGTTGATTAGCCACTTTATTTTACCACAACAGTGGTACCGAGTTGCCGAAGAGCTATTGCAGTACAGTGGTACAAGGAGTAGAATTATGCTGGAAAATCTCATCCGGCTGACACCACCCAGGCTAAAAAGGAGAAGCAAAATGTCAGAACAGGTTACCGGCGAACTGCAGAAGTTGAGCGCCATCGCCACCGATATGGACCTCATCGACAAGCTGAGGACTCAGGCTATCCAGTCAATCGGCAGCGTTGGCACCCACGATGCCCTCTTAGCCCTGTTAGACCTGGCTGCCAACGAAAAGTTGAATGCCAACGAAAGAGACCTCGCCCTCAAGCAAGCCAGAAATATAGTAAAACAGAGCCGCTGATAGACCCCGGGCTGACACCGAAGACATCAAGGTAAACCGCTTTCAGTGTGCCGTTCCTGAGAATGCAGAGGGCGGGAAGAGGAGATAAAAACCCGGGTTATGAGTGTAGGCATTGGCATTATAGGGTTGGCAGAAAGCGGGCGGACGACCATCTTCAACGCCTTGGCACGGGGCAAAGCCGATACCGGAGGGCAGATGCAGAAAGCGCCTCATATCGGCATCGCCAAGGTTCCGGACCCGCGTCTCGGCAAACTGACGGAGCTTTTTAAGCCCAAGAAAACCACCCCGGCTGAGGTAAAATACCTCGATATCGGCGCTTCGCTTAAGAGCCTGGATAAAGACACGGCTATCAGTGGAGAGTACCTGTCCCAGCTCAGCAGTGTCGACGCCCTGATAAACGTCGTCCGGGCTTTTACCGATGAAAGCATCCCCCACACCGAGGGCAGTGTCGATGTAGCACGAGATATGGCTGCTATGAACCTGGAGCTCGCCTATTCCGACCTGGCTATCATCGAGCGGCGGCTCAACCGCATAGAGGCATCACTCAAATCAGCTAAGGCAGACGAGTGCCATAGCCTCCACCATGAGCAGGAACTGCTGGGCAGAGTGAAATCCAGGCTGGATAAAGATATCCCTATAAGGGAGCAAGACCTCACCGAGGAAGAAAACAGGCTTACCACCGGCTACCAGTTCCTGAGCGCCAAGCCGCTGCTGACAGTGGTCAACATCGGCGAAGACCAGCTGCCCCATGCAAAAACCCTGGAGGAAGACCTGAACCAGCAGCTCTCGCACCCCAATCATCGCATTACAACCCTCTGCGGTAAGCTAGAAATGGAGTTAGTACAACTGGACGAAACCTCTGCCGAGAGCTTTCTCACCGAGTTCGGTCTGACGGAAACCGGGCTGGAGCGAGCTATCAAGCTGTCTTACGGGCTACTGGGGCTGATTACCTTCCTCACCACCGGCCCGGATGAGGTTAGAGCCTGGCCTATCAGGCAGGGCACCAACGCCTCGAAAGCCGCCGGCAAGATTCACTCGGATATAGAAAGGGGCTTCATCCGCGCCGAGGTCATAACCTATGACGACCTGATTGATTACGGCAGCATCGCCGAGGGTAGAAAGCGCGGGCTTCTAAGGCTGGAGGGGAAGAATTACACCGTGAAGGACGGCGATGTGATTAACTTTTTATTTAATGTGTGAGGAAGCTACCTCGCCCCTTGTAGAGTCTTCGACTTTAACCCCATATTTAAACCCCCCCAACCACTTACTAATATCTGCCCCGTCAATTTAAAAATTCAGCCTTTCACCAGTAAAAAACCTTTAATTTTTATACCGTTGGCACTTGCCTTATTGCCGCCGACGGTATAAGATAATAGACGTTTTACCCGAAGCATAATAAGGTGGCAGTTATTACCGGTCACCCGGCTTTACAAAACTTTAGACCAGACAGCATTTAACAGCGACGAGCACTAACCGGAAACATTTCCGGTCTATTAGAAATATTTAAACCCGAGGTTTAGAATTATGACTGGAGAACTGGTTCACGTTGGCTTCGGTAATGTCCTGGCAATGAGCAGGGTTATTGCCATAGCTTCACCAAACTCGGCGCCAACCAAACGTATCATTCAGGAAGCGAGAAATAAGGGGCTACTGATTGATATGACCAACGGCCGGAGGACCAAGGCAGTTATCTTCGCCGACAGCGGGCACATCGTTCTGGCGGCCCTGGCCCCAGAGACCATAACCGGCAGGCTTATGGTCAGCCGCGTAGGTTCGGCGCTGAAACCAGAGCAATGCGATGAAAAAATCGGACTATGAGAGTGCGTACCTGCTTAATATAGACCCCAAGCCGCTACTCCTGGTCCTTTCCGGTCCCTCGGGTGCCGGAAAGGACGCTGTTTTAACCAGACTGAAGGAGATGGGGTTCCCCCTAGAGTTTATCGTAACCGTAACCACACGCCCCCGGCGAAACAGCGAGAAGGATAACATAGACTATCACTTCGTCTCCGGGGAAAGCTTCCAGAAGATGATCGAGGCAAAGGAGCTTCTGGAGTGGGCAAAGGTCTACGGCAACTGGTACGGGGTGCCCGGACAACCGGTAAAACAGGCACTGGCAGAGGGCAGGGATACCATCCTGAAGATTGATATACAGGGAGCCACCACCATCAAGAAAATCCTGCCCCAGGCGGTATTTATCTTCCTGATGCCACTATCAAAGGAAGACCTCGTCACCAGGCTCCGGGGGCGCAACAGCGAATCGGCCTCTGATCTGGACCTGCGGCTGAGAACCGTTGAGGAGGAGATGAAGAAGCTGCCCATATTTGACTATGCCATAGTCAACAAACATGGGCAGATCGACCAGGTAATATTAGAGGTTAAGGCTATTATTACTGCCGAGAAGCTGCGGGTGACCCCCAGAGAGTACTGTCTATAGGCTCGCCGTTAAAATAAGCCCAACAGCCAGGAAAACAGGTAGCCCAGCCCGCCGCAGACGGGAAAGGTTACTATCCAGGCGGTAATGATATTACCAGCCACCCCCCAGCGAACCGCCGATAACCTCCGCGTGGTACCCACTCCCATAACTGATGTGCTTATACAATGCGTGGTACTCACCGGAATACCCAGATGTGAAGCCACCTCAATGACCGAAGCCGCCGAAGCTTCAGCGGCAAAGCCATGTACCGGGCGCAGGTTGGTAATCCTCATTCCCAGCGTCTTGATAACGCGCCAGCCGCCGATGGTAGTCCCCACACTGATAGACAGAGCCGAAATAAGAATAATCCACCAAGGGATACTATCCCACATTGCCGTCTGCCCGGTATATAACACGAAAGCCATGGTAATAATACCTATGGGCATCTGACCATCATTCTTGCCGTGGCTATAAGCCATAAAAGCAGACGATAGAATCTGCATATTGCCGAAAATATTCCGCACCTTAGCCGGGATGCTTCTCCGAAATATCCACAATATAAGAACCATAAAAGCAAAACCACCGATAAAGCCGAGGACGGGAGCCGTAACCACCGCCGAAGCAATCTTGCCTATCACCCCCCAGGCTACCGCCCCGGTGCCCACAGCAGCTACGCCGGCCGCCGCCATAGCGGCGACAAAACCGTGGGTCAGGCTCACCGGCAGCCCCCGGTATGTTGCAAAGCTCGTCCAGACGATAACCGCCGCCAGGGCGGCAACCATCGTCTGGTACGAGATTGCCTCCGGTATCAGGATGCCCTTACCGATGGTCTTAGCCACAGCTGTGCCGGTAGCGGCACCGGCCAGATTAAAGAAGGCGGCCATTATTATGGCATTCCGGGGAGAAAGGGTGCGGGTACCGATTACCGTGGCTATGGCATTGGCGGCATCATTAAAGCCGTTAACGATACCAAAACCAAGAGCCAGAATGATAATAGCAATCAGAACCCATAACGAAGGGTCAGGCATGCTTGAGAGCTACCCCCTCAAGGACATTGGCTACATCCTCACACCTATCGGTGGCGCTCTCCATATGCTCATAAATCTCACGCCACTTGATGATATAAACCGTGTCCTTGGTATCATCAAACAGCTCGCCCAGCGCCGAGCGGAATATCTTATCAGCCGTATTTTCCAGCCGGTTAAGCTCGACGCAGTGCTCGGGGATCTTTTTCAGTTCGGAGCGGCGCCGCAGCAGGGGCACCGCCCTCTCCACCTCCATCGCCGCCTTTACTATAACTTCGGCCAGCTCCTTGGACCTCCGGGTAGGGGCATCTATCTTATATATATACAGGGCATCGGCGGTGGCGTGGATAAAATCGATAATATCATCCATTGTATGAGACAGCATGGCTATATCCTCACGGTCAAAGGGGGTAACAAAGGTGCGGTGCAGGAGGGCGGCAATCTGGTGAGTGATAAAATCGCCTTCGTGCTCCAGCTCGGTTATTTCGGCCACCTTCATACCGACATTTTCCCAGTTATCGAGCATTTCCTTCAGCCCCAGGGCGGCTTTTACTATATTATGGGCGGCTCTCTCAAACAGGTCAAAGAACTTCTCCTCACGGGGAATAAAGGGGATACTAAACAATAGAAAACCTCCTCTGCCAGATAGAGCACACCATGCCGTTTTTAACAAGCCTCATAGTAACCGATAGTCTAAAAATACTGTATCTATTTTATAGGGAGTTTAGATAAAATAGACAGAACTGTCAAGACAGGGTTTACTAGAGATATAATATAGCTATAATATCAAGCCGTTACTTTTCAACTATTGACAGCCAGCAGACAAGGGCATAGAATGCGAACCTGAAATAAAGCAGTAAAAAGTGGGGTAAAGAACAGCCCAGAATAATGGAAAGCGAGCCTCTTGAACAACTGCCTGCCACCAAGCCTGGCAACCGAGTGTTAAGAAGAACAAAGAAACCCCGGGGAATGCTCCGCGACGTTTGCCGCAGCATTTCAAGGCGCTTCAAGTTTATAACCAGTAAGCACCAGGAGACAAGGTAGATGTATATCATCATAGCTGGTGGTGGGGTAATAGGTTCCCACATCGCCTCCTTACTGGCGGAGGAGGGGCATGAAGTGGTCGTCTTGGAGCAATCCCGGGAGGCGCTGGAAAACATCCGCCGCCAGCTCGATGTCAAGACCATCCAGGGAAATTCGGCTACTCCCACAATTCTCAAACGGGCAGAGGTGGAGCGTGCCGACTTGGTTCTCGCCGTCACCAACAATGATGAGACCAATATGGTCACCTGCTTTATGGCTAAGGAGCTGGGCGCCGGCATCACCGCCGCCCGAATCCGCAACCCGGAGTATTCCGGTTATTTTGTGGCTCAAGTCAAGTCACCCACTGCCACGCGGAAGATAGTAAGACCCAAAAAGCTGGGGATAGATGTTTTCATCAACCCGGAGGCTGAGGCGGCTAAGGAGATAATGAGCATCCTGTCCAGCTTCTATTCCACTCCGGTAGAAAACTTCGCCGACGGCATGGTTCAGATAAGGGAGTTCCGGGTGGAGGATGAAGCGCTGGTTGATAAGCCTCTGTCCAAGATTAGCTTCCCCAAGCCATGCGTCGTTGCCGCCATCGTCCGCGAGGGGGAAATTATTACGCCCGGTGACGACGAGGTGATTGTGCTGGGTGACAGCGTCCACCTGATTGCCGCCCGGGAGTTTATGAACGAGCTGGGTGGGATGTTCAGCACACCGAAACGCCCGGCAAGGAAAGTAGTTATCGTCGGTGGGGGGCAGATAGGCTTTCTCACCGCCGAAGGTCTGCAAAGACAAGGGGTTATGGTCAAGGTCATAGATAACGACGCAGATCGCTGTCAGGAGATAGCCTCCAAGCTGGAAAAGGTAGTGGTACTGCAAGGCGACGGCACCGACCGCAATTTCCTCATCGAGCAGGGAGTGCCATCGGTCGATGCCCTTATAGCCACCACCGAGAGCGATGAGTTTAATATCCTCTGCGGCTTACTGGCCAAGAACCTGGATATACCCCGAAGCCTGGTGGTCATTAACAGGCCGGGCTACATCCCGCTGGCTGAGGCAATCGGCGTCGACATAGCGGCACTACCCACCCTGCTAACCGCCGATAAGATTACCCGCTTCGTCCTGCGCGGCGGGGTAATCTCAACGGCTCTGCTGGAGGGACAGCAACTGGAAGCCATTGAGTTCGTTACCAGCCCGACGGCGCAAATCGCCAATAAGAAGATCGGCGAGGCCGGCCTGCCCAAAGAAGCTATTGTCGGAGCTATCGTCCGCAACAATACGGTCATTATTCCCCCGGGGGATAACATAGTAAAGCCGGGAGACCATGTTATCGTGGTATCCCCTCTCTCAGTCGTCCACTCTGTGGAAAAGCTTTTCCAGTAAGAAGCAATAATGAGAATAAAGGTTACCCTTCACTACCTGGGACTGCTGATAGCTATCGTAGGCTCCACCATGCTCCTGCCCCTGTGCTGGAGCCTTTACTCTCAAGAGCCCTGTACCGCGGCTTTTGCCATCTCTATGGCTATCACCCTGAGCTCAGGGTTACTGCTATGGCGGCTGACGCCGCTGGATGCCAGCGGGAGAAAGCTCAGCCGGCGGGAAGCAATAGCACTGGTTGCCGGAAGCTGGATAGCGGCATCGCTCTTCGGTGCTCTGCCCTATCAACTCTCCGGAGCCCTGCCCGGCTTCCTGGACGCTTTCTTCGAGGCTATGTCGGGTTACACCACCACCGGGGCGACGGTGTTCACCGTTATCGAAAGCCAATACCAGGGCATCCTGCTGTGGCGTGCTCTGACCCAGTGGCTGGGCGGCATGGGGATAATTATGCTATTCGTCGCCCTGTTCCCGATGCTGGGCATCGGCTCCGCCCATCTGGCAGAAGCTGAGATGCCCGGCGGGCAACAGGGAGAGAAGCTGACCGCCCGTATGCGGGACACCGCCAAGTCCCTGTGGCTGATATATTTCGGGATGACCATTGCCGAGTTCGTCCTGCTCCGCATCGCCGGAATGCACGTATTTGATGCCATAACCGTAACCCTGAGCACCCTCCCTGTCGGCGGTTTCACCGCAACAGACTTGAGTATCGGTGCCTACAATAGTATCTTCGTTGAAGCCATCGTTATCTTCTTCATGATAGCCGCTGGTGTCAATTTTGGACTGTATTACTACCTGATATGGAAACGCCAACCGGGACGCCTGCTTCGGAACCCCGAGTTCAGGCTTTATATTACCCTCCTCATTGGTGCCATACTACTTATTAATATAGACCTCGTAGCTAATATGGGTATGTCTTTGGGTGATGCCCTAAGATACGGCAGCTTTAATACTGTGTCGATAATGACAACAACCGGCTTCAACACCACCGATTTCAATGTCTGGCCGGAGTTTTCCAGGTCGCTAATACTCGTTCTGATGGTAATCGGCGCCTCGGCGGGCTCTACCGGCGGGGCACTCAAGGTCATCCGGCTTCTGGTGCTGGCTAAGTACACCTACCGCCGTATTCTACTCGCCTTCAACCCACGTGCCGTCGTCCCGCTAAAAATTGACGGCGCTGTAATACCGGAAGGGGTTACCTCCAGGATTATCAGCCTGACCATCCTGTACTTTGCCGTCCTGGTAGTCTGCTTCTTGATAATGAGCGCTCTGGGGCTGGACAAAATAACGGCGCTGTCCTCGGTTACCGCCTCGCTGGGCAATGTTGGCCCCGGGTTGGGCCTTGTCGGGCCGATGGATAACTATTTCTTCATCCCCGCCGTCGGCAAGGGTGTCCTCATATTCTGTATGCTGGCTGGCCGCCTCGAGCTTTTTACCCTGCTGATGCTGTTCACCCCGGCTTTCTGGAGGTGGCGTTGAGCCGGTAAAAAACCCCTTTGTAAAATATACATGTTTGTTGTAAATTAATGGCAGGAAGGCTATAATACCTGCCTGATGGTGGCAAGTTAGAATATGGAGTTCCATAATATCCTGGTGCCTGTAGCTGGCACCAGGGCCGATGAAGGGGCAATAGAGTTGGCCTGCAGGCTGGCTAACCAGAAGAATGGGAGCCGAATCTTTGCCGTTCATGTAATCCCGGTAGAGCGTTCCCTGCCGCTCGATGCCGAAATCGAGTCTGAAATTGGCAGAGCCGAGACCATCCTCACCCACATAGAGGAGATAGCCAAAGAGCATAATTGCCTGATTGAGACCGATATACTGCAGGCTCGTGAGGTAGGACCGGCCATCATTGACGAGGCAACAGAACGAGAGGTTGACCTGATTCTGATAGGGGTTACCTATAAGAAGCACTTTGGGCAGTTCTGCCTGGGCGATGTTTTACCTTATGTGCTTGAGAACGCACCGTGCCGTGTCCTGCTCGACCACCAGCTTAATATATGAGTAAAATATGAAAGTAGTCATTATGGGATGCGGTCGGGTAGGCGCTCAACTGGCTACCCTGCTGGACAAAGAGGGGCACCAGGTTACCGCCCTGGATGTCGACGCCTATAGCTTCCGCAGACTGCCGCCGGACTTTGGCGGTACCGCCCTAATCGGCAACGGCGTCGATGAAGAGGCTCTCAAGAAGGCGGGTATAGAAGAAGCCGATGCCTTTGTCGCCGTAACTCAGGGGGACAACCGCAACGTCATGGCTTCACAGATAGCCAAGCACATCTTCAAGGTACCCAAGGTAGTCTGCCGTATCTACGACCCGCTCCGCCGCGATATCTACAGCCTGCTGGGGCTGGAGGCTATAAGCCCGACCACGGTGCTTGCCCAGATGCTGAAGGAAAAACTGGAAGACTGAGAAAGGCCTATGTATATTATAATTGTTGGTGGCGGTCGACTGGGCTACTATCTGACCAAAGCCCTGCTCGACGAAGGACACGAGGTGCTGATAATAGAAAAGGATGCCGCCATCAGCCAGACCATCAACAACGAGCTGGGCAGTGTCTGCCTCCGTGGTGACGGCTGTGAGGCGATGACCCTGGCTCAGGCTGGAACCAGCCGCGCCGATATGCTCATCGCCGTGACCGGCGAGGACGAGGATAACCTGGTCGCCTGCCAGGTAGCCAAGTATAAGTTCAAGGTGCCCCGCACTATAGCCCGCGTCAGAAACCCGAGGAACGAAGCCCTCTTCAAGCAATTGGGAGTCGATGCCGCCGTAAGCAGCACCAGCATCATCCTGGAACACATCAAGCATGAGGTGCCATCGCACCCGCTGATACACCTGCTGTCC
>DAOUSH010000106.1 GCA_030627335.1 Dehalococcoidia bacterium
ACAGAAACTACTTCAAATAGCGCTTGATATCGGGGTTGAAATCGGCGAACGGAGTAAACAGGAAATAGCCATTGAAGTCGGCGAAAAACTTCTAGCCGAGTTCGGCAGACAGGAGGGTGAAATCCTGTTCATGAAGAAAGCGCCCCTAAAAAGACAGGAGTTATGGCGCCAGCAAAAGGCAGCCCCGAGGGGTATTGATAGAGAGATTGTAGAGATAATGCACCGTACTCATACCGGTGTTGACCAGGACTATCACAGCCTGCTGCAACAGGGTGTCAGAACCGCCATCGCCGATGGCTGGGGTGGCAGTATGATTGCCACCGAGCTTCAGGATGTCCTCTTTGGCACCCCGACGCCGGTGCTGGGCAAGATAAACCTGGGAGTCATCAAGAAAGACGAGGTAAATATCATCATTCACGGGCACGAGCCGCTGCTTTCGGAGATGATTGTTGCTGCGGCGCAGGACCCGGAAATGATAAAGCTAGCCGAGTCCAAGGGGGCCAGGGGGATAAACCTGGCCGGTATGTGCTGTACCGCCAACGAGATACTGATGCGTCATGGAGTGCCCCTGGCAGGTAACTTCCTGCAACAGGAACTGGCTATCGTGACCGGTGCCGTGGATGTTATGGTGGTTGATGTCCAGTGTATTATGGAATCACTGGCCGATATCGCCCAGTGCTACCATACCAAGCTGATCACCACCTCTGCCAAGGCTAAAATACCGGGTGCCTTACATATTGAGTTTGACGAACACCATGCCATGAAATCAGCCAAAGAGGTGGTTAAGACGGCTATTGAGAACTTCCCCAACCGGGGTAGAAACATCATGATTCCCGATGAGCAGACAGACCTCGTTGCCGGCTTTAGCCACGAAACCATAAACTACCTGCTGGGCGGCATCTTCCGCTCTTCCTACCGCCCGCTGAACGATAATATAATAAACGGTAGAATCAGGGGCGTTGCCGGTGTCGTCGGTTGTAACAACGCCCGTACGCCACACAACGAAGCCCATATCGCCATGGTCAAAGAGCTGATAAAAAACGACGTCCTGGTGCTCCAGACCGGTTGTAGTGCTATGGCTAGTGCTATTGCAGGACTAATGGTGCCTGAAGCAGCCGCCAAATACGCCGGTGCCGGGCTGGCATCTGTATGCGAAACGGTGGGTATACCGCCTGTGCTCCATGTCGGCTCCTGTGTCGATAACAGCCGAATCCTGATTGCGGCAACAGCTATGGTTAAGGACGGCGGCCTAGGTGATGATATCAGCGATCTGCCCGTTGCCGGAGCCGCACCGGAATGGATGAGTGAAAAGGCAATCTCCATCGGTCAGTATTTTGTCGCTTCGGGTGTATATACCGTATTCGGTGTCACCTGGCCCACCGCGGGCAGTGACGAGCTGACCAATTACTTGTTCAACGATTTTGAGAAGATATATGGCGGAATGTGGGCTTTTGAGCCCGACCCGATTAAAGCCGCCCATCTTATCATTGAGCACATCGATAAGAAGCGCCAGGCTCTGGGCATTGACAAAGCTCGGGAGCGGGTGCTCTACGATATGGAGATGAGGCGCGAGTTGGACGCGGTCTAGTAATAAAGCTGGGAGGAAAGGCTAAATATGTCAAAGATTATTGCATCAGCAGCGATTAGGGGTGCCTATAAGATTATTGAGCGGGCTGATAACAAATGGCGGCAGGCGATGGACAAATGGGGCGCCAGTGAGCCGGTAGGCTTTCCAAATACTGCTTATTATCTGCCGGTAATCTACGGGGTACTGGGTCTTAAGGTGGAGAAACTGGGCGATATGGAGCAGGTGCTAAAAAGGTGCAAATCACTCTTACCACCGATGGTGAAAGAAATACACCCCCTGCCCTATCTAGCACCGGCTCTCGATGCCGGTATGGCTACTTTCTTTGCCGGGGAGATAATAGAGGCAATACGTTATCTGGAAGAGCCTGATTTTTATACCAAAACAGAAGACCCCATTGATAGCAATATATGGCTGGGCGCCGCCGACGATGTCATCCTCAGGAAGAGGGGTATTGAGTTTGTCGACGGCACGGCACCCGGCTTTGCCGCTATCCTCGGCGCTGCTCCCAGCAATGAAATTGCGGTGAAAATAGCCCAGGAATTACAACAAAAAAACCTTTATGTCTTTATGTGTGCCGAGGATAGCGGCAAAAGGTTCTCCGAACAGCTGGTCGAGTCCGGGGTGCAGATAGGCTGGCCAACACGCCTGGTATCCTTTGGTCCGGATGTCTCTGCCGCCGTGTTCGCCATGGGCTTTGCTACCAGAGCCGCCATGTCCTTCGGCGGTGTCGAGCCCGGCGATTACAGAAAAATCCTCATATATAACAAAGACCGTATCTTCGCCTTTGCCATGCCACTGGGTTATGTTACCGATGAGTGGTATGCCAATGCCGCCGGTGCCATCAACTATGGCTTCCCGGTTATTGCCGATACCCCGATACCGGAGGTATTACCCACCGGTATCTGTACCTATGAGCACGTTGTCTCAAATATACCCCATGATAAGATAGTATCCCGTGCGATTGAGGTAAGAGGACTTAAAGTCGCCATTACAGAGCTGCCGATCCCGGTAG
>DAOUSH010000101.1 GCA_030627335.1 Dehalococcoidia bacterium
GCCGGTCAGCACCGCCTGTTCGTGGGCTTCGCTCAGGGATACCGGATAGCCCTGCCCCCGCCGGCACTGGTCCAGGACCAGTGAGTGAACCAGCCCCAGACGGCTTTCATCCATCGCCACCCACATGGGTATCTCGATTCTGGCTATTTCATCACCCACCCTGAGATAGAAGAAATAGATACGGTGATCGCCGTAATACTTTTTGACTATAGAAGACTGGTTGATAAACAGCGCCGACCTTTCGCCGTCGCCCAATAGATTGGAAAACAGCTCTCTGTCACGGACACCGGCTACGGCATCGCATTTCCGTTCCCCCGTAGCAATGTTGCTGCAGTAGCGGTCGCAATCGGGGTTATCGTAGGGGCAGATTGCCACCCGCAGCGTATTGACGACATCGGTTGAACGGGGGAAGCTGATGTAGCTGGCAAGGGAAAGGGTTTTATCTTTATTAAGGTTTCTCATATCCTCGAGGTGGCGGAGGAAGCCTTTGTTCAGCAGCGTATCGACGACGAATTCCGGATAGTCCTTACTTGACAGCCCCCAGAGGATGAGCGAGCCATCAACAAGCGCCAGAGCCGAAACCCCCGATGGCAACTCGCCAGCCATGTCAGCCAGGTGGCGGCACTCCTCGACACCACGCTTGATTCCCAGCAATGCCCCTTCTATCATTTGCTCACGCCCACTGCCTTCAGGAGGTGAAATGACTAGCTCTTCATCTTCGGAGTAGAGGCGGGGGTAGCTGCCGAGGACGGCATCGGGGCTGGTGCCATAGGAGAGCATTACACCGCCGATGTTTATAAGGTAGCATCGGATCGAATGGTGGCGGTCTACGTCTATATGCGAGCCGTCGGTGGCAAGAACGGTAAACTCTGCCGGGGCAGACGGTGGTTGGCGGTGGATGTCGAGCCCTTCTACAAGGTCGGCCACCAGCCAGGTGGTCTTGCTCAGGGCAATCTTCTGCCTGAGCTTGTCAAAGTCGATGGCTTTATCGTTGAGAACATCGAGCGCCTGCTGGAGGTGCTGCTGCCTCTGCTCGATACCAGCCTTGAGACGGGCAGCCATACCCTCAACCTGTGCGGCAATCTTGGTTAAATCCAGAGACAATCCTCTATCTCCATCTTACATAGCTTGGCTATATCAACTAGTATAGTTTATCAGGCGAGCCGACTCAAGCCATTGCAGGAGAAAAAGGGGCGATAGGTGATATAATGCTAAGAATTAAAAACCTTCTCCGATAGATATATATTATGTTACCGGTTTTATTAAGCGTGGTAGCCATTTCCTTTTCCGGAGTGATGATGCCGGGGCCTATGTTTGCCGTGACGCTAGCCAAGAGCTACAAGTCTCCCTGGGCTGGCGCCTGGATTGCCCTGGGACACGCCGTTATCGAGGTTCCCCTGATACTGCTGATATACTTCGGCTTTGCCCGTTTCTTTGAGAACGGTGTTGTCCAGCTGGTGCTCAGTATCCTCGGTGGCGGCATGATAGTCTGGCTGGGCATCGGTATGTTCCGTGCCCGTAGAAAGGTGGTCAGGGAGGGCAAGGACCTGCCATACAGCGCCTTTACCGCCGGTATACTTACCAGTGGCTTAAATCCCTTCTTTCTGCTGTGGTGGGCAACTATAGGCAGTATGTTGGTTTGGAAGTTTACCGAGTTTGGCGTCGGCGGGCTGACCGTGTTTATCGTTGTCCACTGGCTGTGCGACCTGGTCTGGCTTTCCTTCGTCTCGGTGCTGGTCTATAAGAGCCGCTCGCTGTGGGGACAGAGGTTTCAAGAGTGGGTGTTTATCGCCAGCAGTCTGATACTGGCCGGGTTCGGCATCTGGTTTGTGGTATCGGGTATCCAGGGGGTGGTTTAGTCAGCTACTTCTATAGTTGCTTCAATCGCCTTCTTTGCCTTTCGGCTCTACGTGAATGGTTACTGTAGAGTTGAGCAGTCTGGCTTTTATATCCTGCTCTATCTGGTCGCATATGTTATGGGCTTCTTCCAGGCTGGTATCGCTGCTCATCGTCAGGTTGAAGTTGATATAACGCTGACTGCCTGCCTTCCTGGTGCGTAGGCTACCGAAGTCTGCTACCTGGTTACTGTAATCCATAATGACGGACTTGATGATGTTCTCTTCGTCTTCGGGCAGCCTGGCGTCAATCAGCCCGCCAAAGGATTCTCTCATTACCCTGTACCCCGACCACAATATAACTAAAGAGACAGCCAGCGCAATAATGGGGTCAAGAATATCCAATCCGGTAAAGCGTATGGCTACCAGACCCACCAGCACCCCGGATGCGGAGTAGACATCGGCGGCGATATTATGGGCAATAGCCTCCAGCGCCAGCGAATCGGTTTTCCTGGCTACACGGAACAGGTGTCGTGAGAGCAGTATGCTGACGATGATGGAGACCGCCATCACCCCTATCCCGGCCTCGGTCATTTCTATTGAAGCTCTGGATACTATACGGTTAGTTGCCGAGTAGATTACCACACCAGCGGCGGTAAAAATCAGCACCGCCTGCACCACAGCCGAGATGTTCTCTACCTTGCCGTGGCCAAAGGGGTGCTCTTTATCCGCCGGCTTGGTGGCTATGTTGATGGCAAAGAAGGTGATGGTTACGGCAACCAGATCCAGCAGGCTATCCATCGTCTGGGCAAGTATACTGATGCTACCCGTTAGAGCGGTTACTGTACCCTTGAGAGTTACCAGTCCCAGTATAACGAATAGTGCAAGC